>NZ_JBFUIN010000014.1:0-41926 GCF_056401855.1 Bacillus sp. P4_D3 | reverse complement strand
ATATATTATAGAATGGATTTTTAATACGGGTGGTATTTTTATGTTTTTGAAATCGTATGAGGGTATTAGGGTTGAGGTTTTCATCGTTAGTGTGCTGCTTATTTATATTCCAATTTTTATTTTATTTAAATTGTTTCATTACCTCATTCCAGCTGCGATGAAGGAGAGATTATAATATGTGGACGTATATAAAACGCGATAAAAGGTTTTGGATAAGCATTGGGTTTCTTCTCATATTAGTTCTTTTGAGCATCGGAAATATGATATGGAATKATGGACAGATTAAAAAAGTTACACTGCAATATGATGCGTCAGGAAACCCAGAAGTGCCACCATTTTCACCTTCATTACAATTTTTACTCGGGACAGACCGGAAAGGATATGACCTTTTACATTTAGTCATTGAAGGCGCGAAGTGGACGATTGGTATATCTATTTTAATTGCGGCACTTAGAATGGTAATAGGTGTGTTTTTCGGTGTTGTACTCGGAACATATATAAAAAGAGGCTTTTCAAAGATTGAGGCTTTTTTTGATAGTTTCACAGTTATTCCGACGGTTATGATTGCGTATTTCTTTCTTCAATCTGTGAATAGATTTGGAAGTGGAGAGGAAACAACAACTTTTTTTGAAAGGGCTTCGTTTCAAGTTGTATTACTTGTAATGCTTGTGATGCCAGTTATTGCACTGTATGTTGCGAAGGAAGTTCGTAAATTACAAACGGAAGAATTTATTGATGCCGCGCGCATATTAGGTGGATCAAGAAGACATATTGTTATAAAGCATCTTTTTCCGCACCTATATATGACGTTTATACTTGTATTTCTTCAGCAGTTTACGCAGACTCTTACTATTTTACTGCACTTAGGGTTACTGGAAGTATTCTTTGGCGGAACTGTTAAGTTTTTAGGACCGGTAGAAGAAATAGACTCTTACACACATGAATGGTCAGGTTTAATTGGAGTTTATTTTAGATCATTAACAGTGCATCCATGGATTCCTCTCGTTCCAATTACATTTTTTGGACTTACTATCTTTTCAGGAAATATGATTGTGAAAAGCATAGAAGAAGCGATGATGAAAGTAAGGTTAGGCGGTGAGATAAAGAAGACAGATGTAGAAAAGGAACAACCTGCTGTGCAGTCAAAAGAAGAGCTATTTACTTTTAAACATACGATGTGAAAATAAAAAAGAAGCAAGCATAATCAATGCTTGCTTCTTTCTATTTTGCAGAAACTTCACCTTCAGCTTCTGTTTGCGGAATAAAGTATCCGATTATACCACCGATTATTGCCGGAACGATCCAGCCGATTCCTAAGTTATAAAAAGGAATCGTGTGTACGATATTAGCGATAAAGTTTGGAATCATTCCCACATTATCAAGTGCATGAATACAGCTAATAATGAATGCCGCGATCATCGCTCCGATATAGACAGAAGGTTTACGTTTCGTATATTTATCAATAAATGATACGAAAATTAAAATGATGGTAATTGGATATAAAATAATTAATACAGGTAATGTAATTTTAATTAATAAGCTTAAGCCTAAGTTTGAAATGATGAAGCTAAAGATACAAACGTATAGTACCAGTTTCTTGTATGAAACATTCGTTAACACTGTTGCGAAATAGTTTGCGAATGCACTTACAACACCGATTGCAGTCGTTAAACAAGCAAAGATAATTGCGATACTTAATAAAACATTCCCGCTTGTCCCAAAGAATTGATACATAACAGTAGCTAATAGCTGACCGCCGTTTTCAAATTGTCCTAAGTTTCCGTTTGAAGCGCCAATATAACCGAGTAAGAAATAAACAATTGTTAAGAAAAGGGCAGCAATGCTTCCGCAAATAATTGTATATTTCGCAATGGATTTCTTATCTTGTATACCGTTTTGGCGAATTGCATTTACAACAATTGTTGATAATACGAGAGCTCCGATTGCATCTAATGTTAAAAAGCCTTCGAGAAATCCTTTGAAAAATGGGATTTCTTTATAGTCACCAACAGGTTCTGCGAACGATCCTGGTGAAAGAATCGCCTTTGTTGCCATAATTGCAATAATTCCAAGTAAAATTGGCGTTAATATTTTTCCGATATGATCTACTAGTTTGGATGGATTTAATGATAAGAAGTAGACGACTGTAAAGAAAATCGCACTAAAGACTAACATAGAGTACCATTGATCCGGGAAGAGTGGTGCGATTCCAATTTCGTAAGATACAGTTCCAGTTCGTGGAATAACAAATAGTGGGCCGATTGAAAGATAAATAATGATAGCGAATACTGCTGCGAATTTTGGATGAACACGGCTTGCTAAAGTATTAAAGCTACCACCAGCAAGGGCAACAGCCACGATAGCTAGTAAAGATAAACCGACGTCCGTAATAATAAATCCTGTAATGGAAACCCACATATTTTCTCCGGAAGAAAGACCAAGAAGGGGCGGGAAAATCATATTACCAGCACCGAAGAAAACTGCGAATAGTAGTAAACTAATCGAAAGTATTTGCGCTGGTTTTAAAGTTGTACGCATATAAAGAAAATCCTCCTAATGAGTGTTTTTGTCGAAAATTCAAATAATTTGTCGAGTAACTGTTATTATTTTAAAGGTCTGATGACTAGAAAGCAAGAGGGAATTTTAAAAATATTTTAAAATAATGCGTAAAATTGAATAAATATACTATTTGTATGTTAATGAAGGAAGGATTTGACTTTTAACGTAAAAAAACACATATCGCTAGGATATGTGTATTAAAAATAAATTTGCCTATCACGTTCTTCTTTTAAAATTTCTACAGCCTCTCGGAAACGTTGAGAATGGACAATTTCTCGTTCGCGTAAAAAGCGTAAGCTATCATTTATATCGGGATCGTCTGATAAATCAATTAGCCATTGATAAGTCGCTCGTGCTTTTTCTTCAGCTGCAATATCCTCGTATAAATCTGCGATAGGATCTCCTTTCGCTTGAATGTAAGTGGCAGTAAAAGGAACACCACCTGCATTATGATAAAACAAAGCGCTGTCATGATTCGCATAATGCGCGTCTAATCCGGCAGCTTTCATTTGTTCAGGTGTTGCATCTTTTGTTAATTTATAAATCATTGTAGCAATCATTTCTAAATGGGCGAACTCTTCTGTACCAATATCAGTTAGTAAGCCAACGACTTTGTCAGGAATAGTATAACGCTGATTTAAGTAGCGAAGAGCAGCAGCTAGTTCGCCGTCCGCACCACCGTACTGTTCAACTAATAATCTTGCGAGTGCTGGATTACAAGTACTCACTTTAACAGGATATTGTAATTTTTTTTCATAAATCCACATAGTTTCTCTCCTTTATCCCGCTATTTGCGGGCAGTAAGACTCCCCCCTCAAAATTCGGCTGGAGCAAAGAAGTTGGGTGGAAGCCCTGCTGCCCGTAAACGCTCGATTGGTGAAGGCTAATAATCAGTGGGGGATGAACAAAACCCCCACTGATTAAAGTTTCACTTTATATTTGCCATGGCCAAGGGCCTTTGCTCCATTCCCATGGAGCGTTAGAATAACTGTTTCCAAACTGCTGAAGTGGTCCGTATCTTTCTTCAATTTTTTGTTTTAATACTCTTCGTTTATAAGAAAAATCGTTGAATTGATTTATAGCTGCAGTATCCTCGGGATGCGTATCTAAATAGAGAGTAAGTTCAACTAATACAAAGTCTAATTCTTGCAGCTCTTCAATCCATTTGTAATATTCATCAGGCAATGTTTGTGTCACGTTTTTATTCACCGTCCTTTTTTGTAAGGATTTTCATAATAATCATAAAAAGCAGGCCATAAAGTCCCTTTTCTTAAAGCTTCTTTTGGTGTGAATTGGGGTAAATTAGTTGGTTGAAAACCCATATATAAGTGCGGGGGAGTTGAATAATATTTCTTTCCAATTGGAGGACAAGGATCGTTTGGACCATGATAAGGTATGTAGGATTTCATGAATTTATCCATGTTACAACCCTCCTTTATAAATGAAATATCCATTACTATGTATTGTATTCGTACATAATTGTAAATTATGACTCATATAGAAAACTAATAGAGACAGGGGGAGTTGAGGATGGAAGGCATTACAACATGTATCGTATTAGAATCAAAAAATTTAAAGGAAACATTGTATTTTTATGAAGGGATTTTAGGCTTTAAACCAAGCAAGGAGAGACCTCAACTACATGTAACAGGTGTTTGGTATGATATTGGTTCAACGAGAATTTGTTTTGTGGTAAATCGGAATTTACGAGGGCGAGAGAAGGTTGCTAATTCTTCGTGTGAATTAATAACCTTTTCAATTCTTGATATGGAAAAAGTAAAGAGAAAATTACAGTTTTACAAAATATCTTTTGCGGAAGAACAGCATGCGGATGGGGTGGTAATTACTCTTTATGATCCAGATTGCTATAAGCTTCAAATTTCATCAGAGGCATGAGTAACCATAGGGGGGATAGCGTGGATAGAATGTATGAAGAAAGCGCACTGTTTGAACATAAATTTTGGCTCAAAGTTCTCGGGGATCATGCTCAGTTTTTACTAGATGCTTTAGCTCCACAGGAGAAAGAAGATATACAGAAAGCCACCTATTTTGTAGGGAAATTCACGAACTTTTTAAATGAAATTCATACTGTAAATTTTATTGCATTTTCAAAAGATGCAGAACAAGCTGCAGAGGAGATTCGAGCATTTAAATTAAATATTATACAAAAGCAATTGGAAGGTAAAATTGTAATTCATTTTACTCCGACTTTTATTAATCATATGGTAAATGAAGTRGAGGAATATATAACAGTATTAGAATACTTAGGGAGGGGAGAAGTCCCGCCCATTTTTCATGAACTACACTATCATCTCGCGTGGTTAACGGATGCAGCAGGGCATGCTGGTTCTATTTCAGGTGGATTAGATGTTGTGGAAAAAAGATTGAAGGAGAAAAGTGATTTGTTTGCTAAACATTTTGAACAATTTTATTTAAAAGCAGTTGAAATGACAGGTTATTTACGGGCAGAACTGAAACATTTTCCAGCTTTGAAGAAGTTTACAAAAGACGTTTCACTAGAGCTAAAGTTATTCTCGCATTTCCTTCGAGAAGTAGAAGAATTAGAGTTGTCTGAGCAAATATTAAGTTCATTATCAGCCAGGATGGCGGATCATATGGCGAGGGAGGAGTGTTACTATTTATTGAAGTTAGCACAATCCTCAGGGTTAGAGATACCGAAATGTAATCCGCTTTAAAAATAGATTGTAGGGAAGACTAAGTAGACAAATTGTAACAGTGATAGAGGTATGCGAACAGGTTTCATTATGAAAAAAATATTGACAAGCCCCTCCAAATATCTTAATGTGATTGTATAAAATTGTGTATCTAAAGGGGAGTAACTTATTACAGTAAAGTCGTCATTACAGGGAGAAACCCTCGGCTTTATTGGCAACGTTTTGTTGTTAGTGAGACCTTTACCAGCAATGGTAAAGGCCCCTTATTGTCTTTTTTAGGACCCTTACCATATTTGGTAGGGTCCTTTTTGTATACAAAGAGAGGAGCTAGAAAATGAAAAAACTTTTTAGTAGATTAAGAGTTGTATTTCATGTCCGCCGTTTTGTTCCATTCTTATTTGACTTTTTTACTTCAAAAGAGGTTTCCATAAAGAAGAAAATTTTATCTATTGCTTTTTTAGTTGGGTATGTTGCGATGCCACTCGACTTCATTCCAGACTTCTTGCCGTTTATTGGTATTTTAGATGATATTGGAATTGTGTTATTCATTTTGAATCGAATCGTAAAGATGGCACCAGTTCAATTGCAAGAAAAGCATAATATAAATATAGGATAGGGGTTAAAAGTATGGAGCAAATTATTTTAGATATAATTGAGTATTTAAAGCAGTTTTCTTATTTTGGAGTTGTGTTAGCTTTAACTTTTGAGTTTATTCCAGCAGAGGTAGTTTTGCCGCTTGTTGGGTATTGGGTGTACGAGGGAGATATGAATTTTTGGCTTGCGGTGTTAGCCGGAACACTTGGTGGAACGACAGGACCATTAACGTTATATGCGCTCGGTTATTACGGCGGGCGCCCTGTATTGGTGAAATACGGTAAATATTTCTTCATTAAAGAAGAACAAATTCAAAAAGCAGATGATTTCTTTGAGAAATATGGACCGGTTGTAGCATTTGTTGGACGCTTCGTCCCGGGAGTTCGAACGCTTATTTCCATTCCATGTGGTATGGCGAAAATGAACATATGGAAATTTAGCATATATACATTTGTAGCAATGTTCCCGTTAACGACTTTGTATATTTATTTTGGAATGAAATTAGGTCCGCATTGGGAAAAAGCAGCGGGTGTTGTTGGACAATATATGTTACCTATATTAGTGGTCGTTCTTATTGTTGTAGGTAGTATCTTTATCTATAAATTTATGAAAAAACGAAACAAAACTGAATCTATCTAGTCATTAGCGCTATGGTTTGATTATTTTTTGAAAATAGATGAATAGTACAGGCAAAAGACTCTGAAGGACATACACATATAGGGAATATAAAAGAGAGAGGGGAAACAACTATGTCTTGTGAGTGCTCAGGGTCAGCGTTAACTTGCTGTCCAGATAAAAATTATGTGCAAGATAAAGTGTGTAGTCCGTGGTCTGCTACTGTAGCTACAACAGCAATTGATAATGTTCTCTATACAAATAATATTAACCAAAATGTAATTGGTACTGGCTTTGTTAAATATGATGTTGGACCAGGCCCAATTACTGTAGAAGCACTTGATTCTGCTGGGGCTACAATTGATACACAAACATTAAACCCAGGAACGAGTATCGCGTTTACGTATCGCCGCTTTGATAGTATACAAGTTGTGTTACCTGCAACACCTGCTGGAACGTATCAGGGAGAATTTTGTATTACGACACGCTATTCACTTTCGTAGAAGAATAGGAGAGGGTTGAAATGGGAATGAGAAGTTCCAGTTTGTCTTGTTGTACTAATAAAACACTTGTGCAAGATCAAGTATGTGCAGACTGGTCAATTACAGGTGCGGGTACTCAAATTGTATATACGAATAATCTTACACAAGAAATATACGGTTCAGGTTATGTAAAATATGATACAGGTGCGAATCCAATTACAGTGGATTTTTTAGTAGGTGCTACAGTAGTCGATACGATTACTGTACAACCGCAAAGTAGTGGTACTTTCACAGTGAGGCACTTTACTACTGTTCGAATTACAACGACGGGAACGACTGTTAATCAAGGAGAGTTTTGTATTACAGTACGTTACTCAATTTCATAACAAGGCATACCTTAAATGGTATGCTTTTTTGAATAGAGGGAGTAATGAAATATTTATTTTATAAGCAACATGTAAATTGGCAACAGTACTTGCCTTCTAAATATAGAGAAGGATTACTTTGTATATTAATAATACTGACGGATTGTAAATCCTTACCCATATAAGATATTGTATTACCAGGAAATACAGTGAAAATATTGGTTACTGCTCCGACGATTTGAATTGTAATTGCTTCGGTGCTGCTAGTACTATTGTAAACCGAGACAGTACCTGATATAAGTAGTATCCCATCACTTTGCCACAGTATCATTGATTGTGATGCACCTTTGGCAGAGGGAATGGTGTTATTAGTTATGAGGAAATTTCCTGCAAATTCATTTGTTACTAGCTCGCAATTTGGATTTGGAGGAGGGGGCGGTGGACAAGGGTCTGGGCAAATGATAGATAAAGGAGCGAAACAGCCAATATTTTTTTTGTTTTTCAATATAACCCCTCCCTTTTAATTTATCTTTTACTACTATTAAATGTAACAGCATGGCCGATGTGCTAAGAATGGACAAAAAAAATAAAATCGTGATAGTTTCATAGGCTCATACCTCGTAATAGTTTTTATAGGGAAAAGTTAGTTGTCTATTAGACAAAACGTGCTCGTATAAATGTGGCAGTTCACATAAAGATAACTGTATATTTACAAAAATGAAACAAATTTCATTTTTAGTTTAAACGAAGTTAATATACGTTCGATACAATAACCATTGTAATTAGTTTATTATATGAGGAGGATTTACGTGGAAAGAACTGCTTTAAGAAAAGTAAAAGGACTTATTGGATTATTAATGGTTTTTGTATTAGCATTCGTGTCATTTCCGTGGAGTGCGTCGGTTAAAGCGGAAGATAAAAAGCAAGAAAAGGCACCAAGTGAGAAGAAAATCGTTTTTCCAGTTGTAAGTGATGTGCATATTAAAGATAGTGGAACAGATGATACGTTCCGCTGGAAACGAGCGATTGAGCAATTTAATACGCTTGCACCAAAGCAAGATGCGTTTGTCATTGTAGGTGATTTTACTGATTCGGGTTCAGTAAAGCAATATGATCGTTTCATGCAAGTGTATAACGAAAATGCAAATAAAGATGCGGTACGAATGAATTCTCTTGGTAATCATGATTATTGGAACGGCTTATCTGTAGAGGGAGCACAGAAGCGTTTCTTAGAAAAGACAGGAATGGAATCGATTTATTATCATAAAGTGGTAAAAGGGTATCATTTCCTTGTTATGTCTCCAGAGGATGGTACAACACATGGCTATTATTCGGACAAGCAAATTAATTGGTTAAAAGAAGAAATGGCAAAGGCACAAAAAGATGATCCAGAAAAACCGATTTTTGTGTTTTTACATCAACATATTAAAGATACAGTGTACGGTAGTCAAGAATGGGGAACGAAAGATAGTGCAAAAATTAATGCGGTATTAAAAGAATACCCACAAGTAATTACGTTTTCAGGTCATTCACATTATCCGTTAGATGATCCGAGATCGATTCATCAAAAAGACTTTACGTCTGTTGGAACATCTTCTGTAAGCTATATGGAAGTTGAAGGCGGTAAAGTACAAGGGAATATCCCCCCAGGAGCTAGCACATTAAGTCAAGGTTTATTAGTAGAAGTAGATGATAAAGAAGTAACAATTAATCGCCGTGATTTCCATACAAATTCTTGGACAGGCGAGCCATGGAAAATTCAGTTGCCATCAAAGAAAGAAACATTTACGCATGTAGAAGATCGTGATAAAGAAAAGCCATCTTTTGCGAAAGATGCGAAATTGTCAGTATCAAATGTAACGGAAAACGCAGCAACAGTAACATTCCCACAAGCGGTGGACAACCTTCTTGTTCATTCTTATCGTGTACAAGCGAAGGATAAACAAACAGGTGAGATTAAAAATAAGTTATTAGCATTCTCAGAGTTTTATCGTGATCCAGTTCCAAAAGAACTTACATTTACACTTGCAGGATTAGATGGCGGGAAATCATATACACTTGAAGTAGTTGCGATTGATTCGTTTGGCAATGAAAGCGCGCAGCCGTTAACGGCTGAAATTACTACGAAAAAAGATAATATTGATCCGAATGTAAAAGTGCCAAAGGCAGACGTTTTTGATGTGAATTTCTTAGATGGTACATTTAAAGATAACTCACCGTTTGGAACAAAAGGTGATGTGAAAGGGAATGTATCTATTGAATATGATAAAGCGTTGAAAACAAATGTAATGAAATTAAATGGAAAAGCAAATACATTTGGGTATCTTCCATTTTCAGCAGCACAAAAAGAAAAAGTAGCAAATTCATTTACGTTAGAAACTGTATTTTCAATGAATGAAATTCGCGGACAAGGTATTTTGCAAAATACAGAGAGTGGTGGAATTGGTTTTGAGTCTACAGGAAGTGGCTATGTAGAATTATGGGCTCATATTGGCGGAAGCTATAAACGTGTTGGCGTTCAATTAGAAGCAAACAAAACGTATCATTTAACAGGAACGTATAACGGAAGTGAAGTAGCAATTTATGTAGATGGTAAAAAAGTAAATAGTCAGCCAGCTAGTGGGAAAGTGTATCATCCGAACGTGCCATTTGCACTTGGTGCAGATCCAGACAGCAACGGAAATGGCGGTATTCCGTTAAATGGACAAATTGCATTAGCAAAATTATATAGTAAAGCATTAAGTTCTTCAGAAGTAGTAGCAGCATATAACGAGTTTTCTAATCGTACAAAATTAGAGCAAGTAAATGCGTTATATGAAGAGATTGCGAAAGTGAAAGAAGTATTGGCAGGTACTTATGAATTTGGTGAAAAGCCAGGTCAATATTCACAAGAAGCTTTTAATGAATTACAAAAAAACTATGACAATGCTAAGAAAGTGTTTGGGAATATGACAAGTACAGGTGAGCAATTTGTTCAAATGTATAATGAATTAAAAACAGCAAACCAAACATTTGTACAATCAAAAGTGGCAGAAGAACAGCCAAAAACACCGAAAGAAAAATTACAAGTGAATGTTGAAGCTGCAAAAGCAGTAGTGAAAAAAGCACAAGCTGCAAATGTAACGGACGGTTCAGTGAAATCATTGAGCCAAAAAATTACAGTTGCAGAAGCTGTATTAAAAGATGTGAAAGTAAAAGATGCACAGGTAGAAACGATGAATCGTACGTTAGAGCACGCTATTTCACTTGTTGAAAAAAGCATCAACAAGTAAGGTATAAGAAAAAGAAGCTTATCATGATAGGCTTCTTTTTTGTTATACTAAAAGTAGTATAGAAAAAGGGAGCGAATAATTTGGAAGAGAAAAAGCTAAAAAGAATTCTTGAATATGTATGGATCGCCGTTGTGCTCCTTGTAGGATATTATTTATTAAAAGATAAAAGTATATGGGTTCTATTTTTAATGACATTTGTATTAGCGGGATTAGGAACGCTATTTATTAACTTTTTCTTTGATAGTTTGAATGCATGGAGAAAGAAAAAGAAAGAGGCGAAGTAAGGGAGAAGAAGTATACAAAAGTTGCAGGTTATGTACGAGCTTGCATCGGTATATTTTTCCCGCTATTAACGGGCAGTAAGACTCCCACCTCAAAATTTGGTGAATACGAGGAAGGTAGTGGGGAGACAACTGCCCGTAAGAGCCCGATTGGTGAGGGTTAATAATTAGTGGGGGATGGACAAAACCCCCACTGATTAAAGTTTCACTTTATCGTTTTACAAGCGTTAACGAAAAAACATAATAGAACGTGAAAATAGCTCGCCTTTATTATAGGCGAGCTATTTTTTATGCTTCTTTTTTCTCATCATTTGTTTTTTCAGTAGCTAAATGACTATGTTTTCTAGAGTAGAAGAAGTAGACGCATAAACCGACTATAAGCCAGACTGCAAAGCTGATCCATGTCGTTTTAGACAAATTAAGCATTAAATATAAACAACAAATAATAGCGACAACTGGTAGTGCAGGTACGAGTGGTGTACGAAAGCCTCGTTTTAAATCAGGATGAGTTTTCCGTAAAATAAGTACAGCAAAGCAAACGAATGAGAAGGCTGTTAACGTACCGATGTTTACTAAATTTGCTAGTAAATGTAGGTCTAAAAGTCCTGCTAATAAAGCTGCAAATACCCCAGTAATCCATGTGTTTAGTAAAGGGATTTTTACTTTTTTATTTACGCGTGATAACGCTTTTGGGAGCAAGCCGTCTCGGCTCATTGCATAAGAAACACGAACTTGTCCATACATAACGACTAAAAGAACGGTTGTCATTCCTGTCATCGCACCAACTGCAAGTAGCCCCGCAATAGTATCTTCGCCAACGAAATGCAGTGCAAATGCAACTGGATCAGAAACATCTAATTGCGTATAAGGAACCATACCTGTTAAAACGAAAGATACGATCATGTATAAAACCGTACAAATAAGAAGGGAACCGATAATGCCAATTGGTAAATCACGCTGCGGTTTTTTCGTTTCTTCTGCCGCAGTTGCGATTGCATMAAAACCTAAAAAGGCGAAGAAGACAGTGGCAGCACCAGTAATAATACCGTCGTACCCGAATGGAATGAACGGTGTCCAATTTTCAGGCTTTACATATTTTGCGCCTGCTACGATAAAGGCGATAATAACTGCTAATTTTATAAGGACCATAATATTATTAATGCGTGCGCTTTCGCGTATACCAAAACTTAAAAGACCAGTAATGAGAAGTAAAATACAAACAGCCGGTAAATCAATGAGACCACCTTTTCCTGTTCCAGGGGCCGAGGAAATAATGGCGGGAAGGTGTATATTGAACCCTTGAAGCAATGATTGTAAATATCCAGACCAGCCAACAGCTACCGCTGCAACTGCGAGTAAATATTCGAGCATTAAACACCAACCAACGATGAAGGCGACAACTTCTCCTACGGTCATGTATGCATAAGTATAAACACTTCCTGAGACTGGTATAGAAGAAGCGAATTCGGCATAACAAAAAGCTACACAAGCACAAGTAAATGCAGCAATAAGGAATGATAGCATAATACCAGGACCAGAATGTTTCGCCGCTACAATACCTGTTAATACAAAAATCCCTGTCCCAATTACGGCGCCGATTCCTAAAAACGTTAAATCGAGTGCCGTTAATGTTCGATCTAGCTGCCTTGGTGATTCAGTACTAAGCGCTTTTTTTCGTAATAATGACTTCACTTTGGACTCTCCCCCCGTTTTTCATTTCCATAACTGCGAATAGTAAAGAGTACGTAAGTGAATGAAGGTACAGTTATGGTATGTAGTTTTTTGAAATTTCTGGATTAATTTTAATATAATTCAGAATATTTTGTCAAACAAAACTTTAACAAATAAAATGCCAGTTGTAAGGAGAAACTATGTGCAGAAATAGATGCGGGTTAACAATCAGTAGAGATGAAGAATAATCCACGGATTAAAGTTTCACTTTATATAGTAGGAGAAGATGTTATGTTATTTTATTTCGAACTTGTTATCATTTTACTTTGTACGAAATTAGCTGGTGATATTAGTGTTAGGCTTGGCCAGCCTTCTGTACTTGGTAAATTAATCGTTGGTATTATTATCGGTCCTGCTGTGCTTGGTATTATTAATAGCTCAGAACTTATTGATGAGCTTAGTGAAATTGGTGTTTTGCTACTTATGTTTATGGCGGGACTCGAAACAGATTTAGAAGAGTTAAATCGGAATTTAAAATCATCATTTGCAGTGGCGGCTGGTGGAATTATTTTACCTTTCATCGGTGGATATGTGGCAGGGTTGTTGTTTGGATTAATGCAATCTCATGCAATTTTTATAGGGTTATTACTTTGCGCAACATCGGTTAGTATTACAGTGCAAACGTTACGTGATTTAGGGAAGATGAATACGAGAGAAAGTACTACGATTTTAGGTGCTGCCGTATTTGATGATGTGATAGTCGTTATTTTATTAGCGTTTGTAATGAGCTTTTTAGGAACGCAAGATGTGAATATAACACTTGTCATTGCAAAGAAAATTATTTTCTTTGTAAGTATCGTTTTTATCGCATGGAAAGTAGTTCCGTGGATTATGAAAATGCTCGTACCACTTCGCGTGTCGGAAGCGTTAATTAGTGCGGCTCTTATTATTTGTTTTTCATTTGCTTATTATAGTGAGCAAATGGGAATCGCAGGTATTATTGGGGCATTTGCAGCAGGGATTGCGATTTCGCAAACAGAGTACAAGCATGAAGTGGAACATAAAATTGAACCGATTGCGTATGCGATATTCGTACCGGTTTTCTTCGTAAGTATTGGAATGGAAATTACATTTCAAGGTATAGGAAGCCAACTTTGGTTCATTATCATTATGACGCTCATTGCGATTTTCACAAAGTTAATTGGATCAGGTTTAGGAGCAAGACTAACAGGATTTAACTTACAATCTTCTATTAGTATCGGTGCAGGGATGGTATCACGCGGAGAAGTAGCGCTCATTATTGCAGCAAATGGATTAACGGCAAATTTGTTAGCGAAAGAAAATTTCACAGCTATTGTCATTGTTGTTATATTGACAACGATTATTACGCCGCCACTTTTGAAGAAGTACTTTGTATAGAAAGGGCTTATCTGATGTAGGTAAGCTCTTTTTTTTATCGCAAAAAAGCAATGGTTATGCAGCATGAACAGGTTGTAATTATGGTAAAATCTACGTATATGCTAGGGTAAGGAGAGAAATAGGTGAAGATTACGAGGGGAAAAGTTATAGGTGTAGTTATACTTCTTTTACTTTGCATACCATTTATTGTAGGAAAAGAATCAAAAGTGAAAGGTTTTCCGGTTTCTATTTTTTCTTCCTATGTGGAAGGGGATAATCCGAAAGAACATAAGTACACCGCATTTTTACCTGACTTCGCAATTTGGATAGACGGATGGGAAAAACAGAGATCTGAAGGTGAAATAACTGCATATAAAAAAGGGAATCGAACTGTAATTGTTCAGCATCCTCCTGGTGATGATGGCTATTATCTCCATGAAGAAGAATATGCGAAATAAAAAGCAGCTGTAAGAAGTGGAGGTGAAATGGTGAAAGCTTCAACATTACTATTTAAAATTGAAAATAATATGGATCAATTTTCACCAGCTGAAAAGAAGGTTGCCATGTACATAATGGAGAACGCAGAGATTGTTCCAAATTTAACGACAAAAGAAGTGTCTACAAATGCGGGATCGAGTGAGGCGAGTGTTGTACGTTTTTGTAAAACAATCGGTATTGGAAGCTTTAAAGCATTTAAGATAGCGCTCGTTCGTGAATTAACAATTGTTGATTATAATATTAACGATTTTTCAGTGATGAATACAGAAGATGGACCGTACGATTTGTTTAATAAAGTTACATATGTGAATAAAGCTGCAATTGAGGCGAGTGTTACTGCGATAGATAAGAAGGAACTTGAGAAAGCTGCAGATAGTATTGTAAATGCTAATAAGATCATATTTTATGGTGTAGGTGGATCAGCTACACCGGCGATGGACGGAGCTTATAAATTTACTAGGCTTGGATTTACTGCAATGATGCTATCCGATTTTCATATGATGTTGCCACTCGTAACAAATTTAAAAGAGGGAGATATATTTGTGGCGATTTCAACTTCTGGGCGGACGAAAGATGTGCTTGAAATGGCGCAATATGCGAAAAGACAAGGTGCTACAGTTATTGCGATTACGAAGCTAGATCAATCATCTCCTCTATATAAAGCGGCAGACATTCGCCTTTGTATGCCGGATGTAGAGCAAGATCATCGCATTGCAAGTATTGCTTCACGAATGACGCAACTGAATATGATTGATGCTTTATACGTTATTACTTTTAACCGTATTGGCAATAATGTGATAGATCAATTTATGGAGACGAGAGAAGAGGCTCTGCGGTTACGGAAGTTAAAGTGAAAAGATGGGGCAACCCATCTTTTTTGTGTGGCTGGACATAAATTTGTCATGAAAAGAAATAAAATTTCATAAAATAAGAGAGTAATATTGATTTTTAATTTCTTAAAGTTATAATGAAAGTATGAAATTAAATTTCAAAGAAGGTGACAATATGTTAGAAAATTTATCTACAGAACATCGTAATGAGAAGACGATGAATTTAGATGAGATGAGCATAAAAGAAGTTTTACAAAGTATGAATCAAGAAGATCAAACTGTTGCGTTAGCAGTTGAAAATGAAATAGAAGAAATTGAAAAGGTTGTACAAATTGTTATTAAGTCTTTTGAAGAAGATGGACGATTAATTTATATTGGGGCTGGTACGAGTGGTCGTTTAGGCATTTTAGACGCAGTGGAGTGCCCGCCGACATTCGGTACAGATGACAAAATGGTGCAGGGATTTATAGCAGGTGGATTGAAAGCGTTTACCAAAGCGGTAGAAGGTGCTGAAGATCGTGAAGAGTTAGCAGAAGAAGATTTAAAAAGTATTGGATTAAACGAGAAAGATACGGTTATTGGAATTGCAGCAAGTGGTAGAACACCTTATGTAATTGGCGGATTGAAATACGCAAGTAGCGTGGGAGCGAGTACAGCTAGCATTTCCTGTAATAAAAATGCTGAAATAAGTAAATATGCAAAACTAAATGTGGAAGTGGAAACAGGCGCAGAAATATTAACAGGCTCAACACGGTTGAAGGCTGGCACAGCGCAAAAGTTAGTACTCAATATGATTTCTACAGCGTCTATGATTGGTGTAGGGAAAGTATATAAAAACTTAATGGTAGATGTTCAATCTACAAATGCAAAATTGGTAGAACGCTCAAAACGAATTATTGTGGAAGCGACAGGCGCTAGTTATGAAGTAGCTACAGAGTATTATGAGAAAGCAAATCGAAATGTGAAAGTTGCAATCGTTATGATATTACTACAGTGTGAATATGGGGAAGCACTAGAAAAATTAAAAGGTGCGAAAGGATTTGTGAAGAAGGCACTTTAAACTATGGGGAGGGGGATTCTATTATGAAGAAAGAAGAGATAATGGCGAGTAGGATTACGGAGCAACTTGGGGGAGTAAAAAATATTCGTGGCATTGCTCATTGTATGACGAGGTTACGACTAACGCTTCATGATGAAAGTAAAGTGAACATGGACCTTTTGAAAAAGGTTGAAGGCGTTATGGGTGTGATTGAAGATGAAACACTTCAAGTTGTCGTTGGTCCAGGAACGGTAAATAAAGTAGCAGCAGAAATGGAAGTTTTAACAGGACTCAGAATTGGTGAAGTGGCAGATCATCACCTTGAAGATCTTGGGCAAGAGATGAAGTCAGAGATTAAGAAGAAAAATAATACACCAGTGAAAAACTTTTTAAGAAAAATAGGAAGTATTTTCATTCCGTTAATACCTGGTCTTGTCGCATCAGGAATTATAAATGGGGTCGCTAACTTTGCGAAAAATGCAGGTGCTGACCCGAATGCAACATGGCTGCAAATGTTACTTTTAATTGGCGGCGGTATCTTTACATTCTTAGGTATTTTAGTCGGCTGGAATACAGCGAAAGAATTTGGCGGGACGCCAGTTCTTGGGGCAATTGCTGGTATTTTAATTTTCAACCCGGCGATGGCGAATGTAAAATTATTTGGTGAAGCGCTAGTACCCGGACGGGGCGGATTATTTGCAGTTATTTTTGCAGCATGGCTTATGGTTGTAGTTGAGAGACGAGTACGAAAAGCGGTGCCAAATGCAGTTGATATTATCGTAACACCACTTATTACTGTATTAGCTGTAAGTATAGTAACGATGTTAGCGATTCAGCCAGTAGCGGGATTCTTATCTGATGGTATTACGAGTGGTATTAATGCAATTTTAAATGTTGGTGGAGCGTTTGCGGGAGCTGTGCTTGCAGGAACATTTTTACCTCTCGTTATGGTCGGGTTACATCATGGTTTAACACCAATTCATATGGAATTCATTAATCAAACACATGTAACACCTTTATTACCAGTACTCGCAATGGCTGGCGCTGGGCAAGTAGGAGCAGCGATTGCGATTTATGTAAAAACAAAAAATAAACGACTTCGTAATGTGATTAAAGGTGGATTGCCAGTTGGATTTTTAGGAATTGGCGAACCGTTATTATATGGGGTTACATTACCACTTGGGAAACCATTTATTACTGCTTGTTTAGGAGCGGCTGTCGGTGGTGCATTCCAGGCAGTAATGAAAACGGCTTCACTCGGAATCGGTGTATCAGGATTATCTTTAATTCCGTTAATTGCTGATAATAAATATTTATTATATTTCTTAGGGTTAGTGATTGCATATACTTTCGGATTTATCTTTACGTACTTCTTCGGCTTTAAAGAAGAAATGGCAGAAAACATATAGAGAAAGGGATTCCTTTCTCTTTTTTTTATATTAGTAGAAGGAGAGATTTATATGTTAGGAGTTTCAATTTATCTTTCAAAAGAGCGAGTGGACAAACAAGAAGCATGGTTAAAAATAGCGAAAGAAAACGGATTTTCATCTATTTTTACATCTCTTCACATTCCAGAAGATGATCCGAATACGTATAAAGAGTTAATTCAAATACTTGGGAAACAAGCTCTCGAAAATGAAATGGAATTAATGGTCGATGTCTCTCCAAAGTCGTTACATCATTTAGGAGTAACGTATGAAAATGTGGAAGAATTATTGGAGTGGGGCATTACTGGTTTACGAATGGATTACGGCATCGCGCCCAAAGAAATTGCGAGTGTATCTCATAAGATGAAGGTAGCGTTAAACGCGAGTACGATTACAGAATCATTTTGGAAAGAGTTAATTGCGGAAAATATACGAGTAGATCGTGTAGAAGCGTGGCATAATTTTTACCCGCGTCCAGAAACAGGACTAGCAAAGTCATTTTTACAAAAACAAAATAAGTATTTACATGATTGCGGAATAAAAACGATGGCATTTATTCCGGGAGATGGTGAAAAACGAGGTCCTTTATATGAAGGTTTACCAACGTTAGAAAAGCACCGCTATATGCGTCCACTTGAAGCGTATTTAGAACTTGTTCAAGAGTGTGACGTCGATAAAGTGCTAATTGGAGACATAAGCGCGAGTCTAGAAAGTGTACAAGAAATCGCGATGGCGAGTAATGGGATTATTCCGCTGCGATATGAGCCATTTATAAATGAAATGGAAGTATTGAAAGTGGTAGAGAAAGTGCATACGAATCGGCTTGATCCAGCTCGTGATGCCATTCGTTCTGTAGAATCGCGCGAAGAAAATAAAGTTGTATTACAGCCGATGAATACAATTTCAAGAAAACGAGGCAGTATTACAATTGATAATGAATTGTACGGTAGATATGCTGGCGAAATGCAAATTGTTATAAGTGATTTACCTGAAGATGGGAAAGTGAATGTTGTTGGAATGGTGATTGAAGAAGATGTGTCTTTATTGTCTTATATAGGCGCTGGGAAAAATTTTCAACTTATTCTAAGTAATAGAGCGAAAGCTTGAATTAGCACTATTTTGTAAAAAACATTATCCGTAAAGGGGATAATGTTTTTTGGTTTCTTTAAAAAAGTATTTGACGAATGAAAAGAAATACCGTATTGTTTTGTCTTGTGAATAAATGTTCACCATAACAAAACGAAAAAGGAGAGTTCAAAATGAATCAATATATTGGGAATTTAATTATTCGTATCGTGTTAGGAGTTACGTTCTTTGCACACGGTTTAGCAAAGTTTCAATCAGGTATAGATAACGTAGCAGGATGGTTTACAAGTATCGGTTTACCAGGTGGTCTTGCATACGGCGTAGCAACAGTTGAATTAGTTGGTGGTATATTATTGATTATCGGTTTAGGCGTGAGGTATGTAGGATTGTTATTCGCTCTTATTTTGGCTGGAGCTATCGTAAAGGTAAATGGAGCAGCAGGCTTATTAGGAGATGGAAAGAATCCGGGATATGAATTAGATCTTGCATTATTATCAATGGGTGCGTATTTATTCGTTGTAAAAGCAGAAGGATATGTAGATCGTTTCTTAAAAGAGAAAGTAATGAAAACGAAGTAAATTTCATTTTTTAAGTGTTGACTTGACGACTTGGTGTAACTATAATGATTACATCAAGTCGATTAGTAATAAAATGATTCGTATATTTTTTTATTCTAGCTGTAACTAAGTTAGTTACAGCTAGAATAAAGCTTAAAGAATAAAGGAATATAAAAGAGTAAATAAAAAGTGGAGGAAATAACATGTCAAAATTACATTTAGAGGTTTTTACAGGATCTGAGCAAGCATTTCAAGTTACATCCACAATTGTATACGGAGAAAAAGATGCAATTCTTATCGATGCACAATTTTTATTAAGTGATGCACATCGTTTAGCAGCTCAAATTATTGAAACAGGAAAGAATTTAGCTCATATTTATGTAACTCATTTCCATCCAGATCATTATTTTGGATTAAATGTATTACATGAAGCATTTCCAAAAGCGAAAATTGTAGCGTTGCGAAATACAGTAGAAGATATTCGCAATACGTTTGAAAAGAAAGTGGAACAATGGAAACCATCTATTGGGCATAATGTTCCTCATCAGCCAATTGTTCCAGAAGTGTTAGAGGGAGATAAGCTTACGTTAGAGGGAAATGACTTAATCATTAAAGGTGGTCTACAAGGTGATACACCTAATAATAGTTACGTATGGATTCCGTCATTAAAAGCAGTAGTTACAGGAGATATCGTGTATAACAATACTTTCGCATGGACGTTAGAAACAGATGCTGAAGCTCGTCATAAATGGTTAGAAACATTAAGTGAACTTGAAAATCTTCACCCTGAAATTGTTGTAGCGGGTCATCGTGATTATGACGTACCAAATACAGCAGATGCGATTAAGCATACTCGTAAATATTTAGTAGCATTTGATGAAGTTCTTGCAGGAAATCCTTCAAGTGAAGAAATTCAAACGGCAATAAAGGAACGATTCCCGCACGTTAAAGCGTTAGAAATTGGACTTGTTTTAGCGGCAAACGCATTTGGGGTGAAAAAATAATGGTACAAAAAACAAATTTAGAAATTGTTCGAAGCACATATGAAGGACCATCTTCTTCAAATGCAAAACATTTAGCGGAAGCTCTCTCTGAAAAAGTAGAGTGGACAGAGGCAGCCGGTTTTCCGTACGGTGGAACGTATATTGGTACAGAAGCTATAATGGAAAATGTATTTAGTCGTTTAGGATCAGAATGGGATAATTATAAAGCGAGTGTAAATACGTACCATGAAGTAAACGGAAAAGATGTAATCATTGCTGAAGGTATGTATTCTGGAGTTTATAAAGAAACGGGAAAATCATTTGAAGCAGAATTCGTTCATATATGGCAGCTTGAAAATGGAAAAATCGTAAAATTCAAGCAATATGTGGATAGTTATATTGTGCGAGCAGCGATGAAGGTTTAAAATGAAATAAGGAAACAAATGGAATCGGCTGTGCGCAGGCGATTCCATTTGTTTATGTGATTATTAGGGGAATGGGGAATACATAATATGAAAAAATGGATTATAGGGACAATTACAATAATTGTAATTGCGATAGGAGCTGTATTCGGTGTTACTAAACTGCTTAATTATATAGAAGAAGAGGAGAAGAGTCTTAAAGCACAAAATGTAATGGGGCAACAAGGGAAGAAAGCAAAGGAAGAGAAGCAACAAGCTAGTGAAGATGAAATTATTTCTACAATGCATAGGATGGTACATCAAAAAGTGAAATCCTCTGAGAAATGGGGATTTATCGAAATGACAAATAAGGAAATTAGTAGTGCGAAGAACGCAGTAGAAAGCAGTACTAATTTTAAATATAAATCAAAGCTACTTTCTACTTTGGAGCGTTGGGAGAAAGGAGACTTTTCACAAACGGTTGAGGAGCATAACTTTTTGTGGGAAATTCAAGGTGGTGATACCGGAAAGGCAACAGAACGCTTATCGCCAGAAGAAGAAAAACAGTATGTGAAAGAAATGAAAGGTAAATAAAAACATCGCCACTCTGGTGGCGATGTTTTTTCATTAAGAATGCTTTCGCACTAAAGCTCTAGTCGTCTGAGGAGAAACAGTTTTAAAATGAGAGAATAAATAGCACCCTGTAACGACGATAATTGTCCCGAAAATTTGAATCCATGTTAGTTCTTCTCCAAGGAAAATAAATGCTAAAATAGCTGTGAAAATTGGATTGAAATTTAGAAAAATACCCGATGTAGTAGCTCCTAATTTCTGTACACCAATGTTCCAAAATACCATACAAAGGACCGTTGAAACGAGTCCTGTATATAAAAGTGATGTTATGAAGGAAGAATTAATATTGGAAACAGTGAAGTTGCCTATGTTAAATGGAAGCAATAAAATGACGCCGAAAATACCAGAATATAACGTCGCCATTAGCGGTGTAACTGTTTTTGTCGCCCATTTACTGCAAACAGAGTAAATACCCCAAATACATACTGCCGCCATCATCCATAAATCTCCGCTATTAAAATGTAGTGAAAATAAAAGTGCAAAATTTCCTTTTAAAAGGACGAGCATAACCCCGAAAAATGAAAGAATCATAGAAAGAATTTGAAGTGTATTTACTTTTTCTTTTAGAAATAGCACAGAAAATAATGCAATCGAAATAGCGTTCAATGTAGAAATAAGACCTACATTCGTTGCGGATGTTTTTTCTAGTGCTAAAAATTGAAAAATGTTAAAAAGAACGACTCCTGAAATTCCCATAAGTATTAACGGAAGTATTGCAGAGCGTGGTGGAATGATTTTCTTCTCTTTAAACCATACCATTGGTAATAAACAAATGATCGCAATTAGCCATCTTAAACTTGTCAGTGTCATCGGAGATGCATGATCGACGAGTGATTTCCCAACGACGAAATTTCCTCCCCATAATAAGCTTGTTAATAATAGTAAAAAGACATAAAAATAAGGCATGCTAAAAACCCCTTTGTTGAAATAAGAATGAACTGTAAATAATTTTAGCATTTTTCTTTATTGTCTAATATATTCTTTTGTATAATGGTAAAAATCCGATAAAATATTTCGTTAGAAATCTCATTTACAGAAAAATATTCAGTTTTATATAAGTTATGAGATGTTTCTTCGAATAATCATCGGTAAGAAAAAGGAGGAATTTTGATGGAGTCATCTGTTATTAAAGTGCTTGATGATTTGGATGTGAAAATTTTAGATATATTGCAGAAAGAGTCACAAGTAAGTAATGCAGAGTTAGCACGCCGCGTTAATTTATCACCAGCTGCTATGCATGCAAGAATAAAAAGATTAGACGGGGAAGGATTCATTGATAAGCAAGTAGCAATTTTAAATCAAGAAAAGCTTGGATTTGATTTATTATGTTTCATTTTTATGAGCACGAATATTCATCAGTCGGAAAAACTTGAAGTGTTAGAACGAGAATTAGAATCTATGCCTGAAGTGTTAGAATGTCACTGTTTAACAGGCGAATATGATTATTTATTAAAAGTTGCGAATCGTGATCGTAAGGAGTTAGAGCAGTTTATTAGAAAGTTAAATAAGCTAGGTATTACACGTATACAAACGAGTTTAGCACTTCGTGAAATTAAATATTCTACGGTATTGCCGATACGGAATGAGGAACCGAGCATCGATTAAGTTGCTTGGTTTTTTGTTTATATAAAATTCAGAAAAGTGATTGACGGAGAGAAAAGAGAGATGTATTATTATATGAAATTATGAATTAAAATTCATCTAATGTTATAAATGTTAACACTGGGGCAAGGGGATATAATATGAAAATCTTTAATGCGGTTACAAGTGATGTGAAAGAAATTTATAATCTCATTGAAATGTATGCAAAAGAAGGAGTTGTTTTGCCGCGTGCTCTTTTGTCTCTCTATCAATATTTACAATGTTTATATGTTATGAAAGAAGGAGAGGAAGTCGTTGGAGTTGCTGGTTTACATGTGTTAGGAGAGGATCTTGCAGAAGTACGATCGTTAGTAGTTTCGCATACATATGCAGGAAAAGGGATAGGGAGTAAGTTAGTGAATCATGTAATGAATGAGGCGGCAAAGATAAAAGTGAACAGGGTAATTTCTTTAACATATGAAACGGAATTTTTTCAAAAGTGCGGGTTTGATTTTGTGAATAGAGAAGCATTACCAGAAAAAGTGTGGATTGATTGTAGACATTGTCCAAAAGTTGATTATTGTGATGAGGTGGCGATGATACGGTATGTTGGGTGAAATTTTTAGAGAGAAAAAGGCCCACTATTATTTAAGAAATAGTGGGTATCTATATTTTAGTCAGAAATGAGATGTTGTTAAGAATTTGAATTCGTTTGTCTTACTGTAAAATTATAAAGCGGATCTCTAAGCTCAAAGTTATACGTAGAACCATCGACAAGTCCTACAACTTTATCGTTATCATAAAGGTCAAGCATAAATTGTGCCATTTGTTTTGCAGTATGAAATTTCGGTACAACACCATCATATTGGAACTCATCAATATTAAATGAACGTTTCGCAAATTCTGTTTCAGTTGCAGCAGGAGCTAAAACTTTTGCTTGTAGTTTTGCACCTTGTTCTTTCAGTTCGTGAGATAGTCCTTCTGTAAATGCACTTACATAAAATTTCGTAGCACAGTACGTAACAGCATTAGCCACAATCGTGTATCCACCGCCCGATGAAACGTTAATAAGCTGTGTTCCATCAACCATTGAATAATCTCGAACGAAAAGAGAAGAGAGTATTGTTAGTGCTTCTATATTTACATGCAACATCGTCTCTATTTTATTTAAATTTTGTTCAGCAATTGAGGCGAAATTACCAAAACCTGCGTTGTTAATCCACGTTTCAATTTGAAAACTTTGTAGACTTTCATAAAATTTATAAACTTCTTCAGTGACGGATAAATCAGTTCTTCGAATGACAACATCCAACTCTGGATGCATTTCGTTAATTTTTAATTTTAATCCGTCTAATTCTTCTTGTCTTCGAGCTACAAGTACTAAATTTTTTCCGCGAGATGCAAAGGCTAAAGCGGATTCATAGCCAATTCCTGAACTAGCACCAGTAATAACAGTATATTTCATATAAAAGCCTCCTAAATTCAAATTAATTTATTATGGTTAGATTCTATTTGTTAGAGTATACTCTAAGTCAAATGTTTTTTATAAAGCAGTTAAATATATGATGATAAATGGCATGTGGAGGGAGTATGAGTATGTACACAATTAGCGAGGTAGCTAAATTATTAGGAGTGAGCACACATACATTACGTTATTATGAAAAGGAGAATATATTAATTGCAAATCGCGATGCAAATGGGAATAGATTGTATGAAGAGTCACATGTAAAGTGGTTGCAGTTTGTAATGAAATTAAAACAAACACAAATGCCGATAGCAAAAATAAGAGAATACGCTAGATTATATTTAGAAGGGGAGCATACAACCGAAGCTCGTTTACAACTGTTAGAAAATCATAAAAAATCTATTCAAACTCAAAGAGAAAACTTAGTAATTACAGAGAAGATGCTTGAAAATAAAATTATTGCATACAAAGACTCGTTGGAAAGTAAATAGCGTACAAAATATTTCGTTCTTTGTTGCATGTTGAAAAGGGAGTACAGGTCTTTGTTTTGGAATTTATCTATGAGTATTTTATTATAATGTGCCGATAAATTAAAAAAGAGCAGTTAGCTAAAAGCAACTGCTCGATTCAAAGGGATCTCCAAGGGGGGAATGGAGAAAATATTATGTTACTACCATTATTGACAGATTATTAAGAAATATACACGTGGATTTAAGAAATTTAAAATATTTTTTGGTTAATAGAATCCGGGTGTTGACACTTTGTCAATTGGTCATGTAGAATGTTTATGAATGACATTCAGTCATTTTTCTATGAAAGGGTGTAGATAAGCAACTTTTATATGTAGTTAGCTTAATAACGGAACAAATATAAGGATAAATGAGGATGATATTGGTTTTTTAAATAGTAGTTAGCGTGAGATTATATTTTTTTAATTAAAAATGACTGACGGTCAGTCAGTAAATAATAGAAGGTGAGAGATATGAAAAATAAAGCTTGGTTATATGTCATATTAACATGTATTTTTGAAGTCTTTTGGGTGTTTGGTTTTAATACAGCTCATACTTGGTGGCATTGGGTCATTATTGTAGGAGTTATCGCTGTTGATTTTTACTTCCTTTCTAAAGCGTGTGAACATCTTGCGACAGGGACAGTATATGCGGTGTTTGCTGGGGCTGGTACTGTAGGAACTTTCTTAATGGATGTTTTTCTTTTCGGTGGAAGTTTTAGTTTAGGAAAATTATTCTTCATTGTGATGGTTGTAGCAGGCGTTATCGGTTTAAAATTGGCTGATAATAAAGCAGAGACTGTGGAAGAAACTATGGAAGGAGCTGCTTAAAAATGGGTTGGTTTTTCGTATTTTGTGCTGCAATTAGTGAAATAGTCGGTGTGATAGGCCTTAAGATGTATAGTAAAGATAAGACGTTAGCAAATGGAGCGATTTATATAGGTGGATTTGCAACTTCCTTCGCATTTTTATACACATCTTTCTTGTTCTTACAAGTAAGTGTGGCTTATGCGGTTTGGATTGGCATTGGAACAGCAGGCGCAGTTTTATTAAATATGTTTCTGTTTGGTGAATCGAAAAGTAAGGCACGTTTGATTAGTGTAGCTCTTATCGTATGTGGAGTTACGGGATTAAAGGCTCTTTCATAAGAAAATGATATGAAAGTTGAATCTCCTAACGATTTGTTGGGAGATTTTTATTATGAAAAGTGCACTATAATTGACAGTACAGCTAGTTATTTTATAAAATGAGTGACAGTCATTCAATACGCGTGTGAAAGGGTTTAGATGATGAATAAAAAAGAAAAAATTGTCTATGCAGCTATTGAAGTATTTCAGGAAAAGGGCGTTGAAAAAACGAAGATTTCTGATATCGTGAAATTGGCTGGCATTGCGCAAGGAACGTTCTATTTATATTTTCCTTCTAAGTTATCTGTTATGCCTGCAATAGCAGAAGTGATGGTTGAGAAGATGATATTTGCAGTGAAAGAAAAAGTACAGAACGATGCACCTTTTTCAAGTAAGGTTGAGCAGGTAATAGATGCAGTGTTTAACTTTATAGCTGAATATCGTGAAATACAAGCTTTAATGTATGCGGGTCTTGCATCTACTGAACATATAAAAGAATGGGAAGCTGTGTATGAGCCTCTTTATATGTGGCTAAGTGAATTTTTAAGTGAAGCAAAAGAAGCTGGTGAAATTCGTGATTCGGTTCATGCAGAGAGAACAGCGAAGTTATTTATTGCTCTTGTTGAATCAGCAGCGGAACAAGTTTATTTATATGATCATAAAGATGATGAGCAAGTCGAGCTACAAAAGGCAGAAGTACTAGATTTTTTAACACATGCACTACATATAAAGTGAAACTTTAATCAGTGGGAGGGTTCATCCCCACTGATTATTAGTTGAACCAATCGGGCATTTAAGGGCAGCTATCTCCCACCTAACTTCCTCGCATTCGCTGAATTTTGAGGTGGGAGTCTTACTGCCCGTTAATKCGGGATAAAGAAATAGTAAGATGAACCTGTCTGAAAAGGTAGGTTCATTTCTGCGGGAAACTGAATGATAGTCATTCACCCTGTATTTATGTATGTGTGGAAGGATAGAGTGAAATTCTAATGAGTGGGGGCATCTTCACTCATTATTAGCCCACAAATAGCAGGATAAAGAAAAAGTTTCTTGGGTATTATTTTTGAGAGGAACTTACGGGAAGAGGTGTTAAAAATTGAAGAAACCGATAAAAGAACAAAAGATGGTATTGATCATTCTTTTGAGTAATATATTTATCGCTTTTTTAGGGATTGGATTAATCATTCCGGTTATGCCATCCTTTATGAATGATATGAATTTAACAGGAAAGACGATGGGCTATCTCGTTGCAGTATTTGCAATGGCTCAGCTTATTACTTCACCTATTACGGGTCGTTGGGTCGATCTTTACGGTAGGAAGAAAATGATAATCATTGGATTATTTATTTTTGGTGTTTCAGAGCTTCTTTTTGGATTAGGAAAAGATGTGTGGATGCTTTATGCAGCGAGGGTGTTAGGCGGGATTAGTGCTGCGTTTATTATGCCGGGTGTTACGGCATATGTTGCTGATATTACCTCTATTCAGGAACGTCCAAAAGCGATGGGATATCTTTCAGCGGCTATTAGTACCGGATTTATTATAGGACCTGGAATTGGTGGGTTTATTGCAGAATATGGTATACGTGTACCATTCTTTGTCGCAGCCATTATTGCCTTTATAGCATGCGTTATGTCTATATTTATTTTGAAAGAGCCTTTAACGAAAGAGGAGCTTGCAGAGATTTCTGTTAATACGAAAGACTCAAGTTTTATCGGGGATTTAAAGAAATCTTTAAATCCAATGTATGCAATTGCATTTATTATTGTATTTGTACTCGCTTTCGGTTTATCGGCATATGAAACTGTGTTTAGCCTGTTCTCTGATCATAAATTTGGCTTCACACCGAAAGATATTGCTGCAATTATTACGATTAGCTCAATCTTTGGGGTAGTTGTGCAAGTATTTATGTTTGGTAAATTGGTCGACATATTCGGCGAAAAAGTGTTAATTCAAATATGTTTAATTGTAGGCGCAGTGTTAGCATTTGTTTCAACTATAGTCTTTAATTATTGGATTGTACTTCTTGTTACTTGTTTTATTTTCCTCGCATTTGATTTACTCCGTCCAGCTTTAACGACGTTTTTATCAAAAGCGGCTGGGAAAGAGCAAGGATTTGTTGCTGGAATGAACTCAACTTATACGAGCTTAGGGAATATTGTAGGGCCGGCGATGGGCGGAATATTATTTGATGTAAATATTAATTATCCATATGCTTTCTCAGGAGTTGTTTTAATAGTTGGTCTCGGCATTACATTTATGTGGAGAGAGAAGCAGTTAGCTGAAAGTTTAGCAAAATAATTTAATAAGTAATGAAAAATCCCTTACCGTTGTAAGGGGTTTTTATTTTATTCCCCTATTTGCGGGCTAATAATCATTTGGGGATGGACAAAACCCCAATGATTAAAGTTTCACTTTATAAACTTAATCCAAATCGCTTTAATTCAATAAATATCCCCTCTAATTGCTTTCCTTTATCCGTTAATGTGTACTCTACACGAGGCGGAACTTCTGGATACACTTTTCTCGTTATTATGCCTTGTGTTTCTAATTCTTTTAGTCGAAGTGATAATGTTTTCGGACTAATCCCGTCCATTGATTTTTGTAAATCACTAAAACGTAATGTGCCTTCGATAAGAAGGTCGCGAATGATTAAAAATGTCCATTTTGTACTAATTACGTCAAGAGTTTTAGCGATAGGACATGGGATGCCAGGTAAACCTTTCGTTAATATAACTGGATCTATATTGGTCATGGAAATAGCCTCCATAAAAATTTTTTGAATGAATTTGCTTTATCGTATCACAAAACTATCTTTTTGGTAACTATATGAAAAAAATATCACTACTTCCATAAAGGAAGTTAATACATATACAATAGCAATACGAAATACAAAGGGTTTGCAGCAGGAGGAGGTGATTTCCATAGGTATGAAAAGGTTATTTGCGTTACTTAGTTTTTTTGTCATTTGTATTGTGCTTGTAGCGTGTAGTGGGGAGGAAAAAACTGAAATCCAATTATTGAAGGAAATGCCGAAGCCAAAAACAATGACAATCGATCCTTCACTAAGCAAAAAAGAAGCGACAGAAATGGTTCATGCAGCCCAGCGCTTTTATGCATTTTGGGATACAGGTAGGGAGGRACTTATTCCGCAAACGGTTACTGAAAATTTTTTCGATAATACACTGCCGAAAGGTCGACCACAAGGCACTGAAGGATTAAAGCTTGCAGCACAAAACTTTCGTAAAGTAGTTCCAGACATACATTGTGAAGTTGAAGATTTATTAGTGGTTAGTGATAAAGTAACAGCTCGTCTTTCTTTTACAGGAACTCATAATGGTAAAAACATTCGTTTTTTTGCAATTGATATTTTACACGTGAAAGACGGAAAGATAACGGAAGATTGGCATTTAGAAGATAATCTTACGCTGAAGCAGCAACTGGGCTTAATAGCTGAAGAGTAGATCATATAAGGGAGAGAAAAGCGATGGGAAATATATTGATTATAAATGGACATGAAAAATACGGTTCAAAGGAAGGACGATTAAATAAAACGTTAGTTGATTATATGGTAACTGTATTAAGCGAAAATCATCATGTGAAAACAACAACGATTCAAGATGGATATAGTATTAAAGAAGAACAAGAGAAATTTTTATGGGCCGATGTTGTGGTTTATCAAACACCAATTTATTGGTTTAGTGTCCCGGGATTATTTAAAACGTATATGGATGAAATATATGAATACGGTTTGTTCTTTGAAGGTGCAGATGAATACGGAACAGGTGGTTTATTAAAAGAGAAGCAGTATATGTTTTCCACAACTTGGAATGCACCTGAAAAAGCATTTGGAGATAAGACGAAGTTCTTTGAAGGAGAAAGTTTAGAATCAACGCTTAGTCATTTACATCGTGTGCAGAAGTTTCTCGGTATGAGTCCATTAAAGAGTTTTGCTTGTTATGATGTGGTGAAGAATCCGGATATAGAGCAATACTTATTAAACTTGAAAAATCATTTGGATGAAGTAATTAAATAATAGTTTGCATCTTTGTGTGCAAGAAGGTTCCTCTTTAAAAATGTAAAAGAAGGTATTACTAAGGATGTAATACCTTCTTTTACATTCGTGAAAATTGCTTAATTCTTATTGGTTTAAAGTCTTCATAAGCGGAATCTAATATTTTATCCCACATACCCCCACTGATTATAGTTTCACTTTATGAAATACGTTGAAAATCTTTACTCATACAGGACTGTTTTAGTTTTTTTGATTTAATCAAATATTTAATATCAGAGATGTTATCATATGAAAGCTGAATATGATAATAGTTTATATACTCAAATAATGCAAAAACATAAACAAATAGTGCGAATGATAGCCCGATTAAAGGTAATTGAGGATACCAAATTACAAAATCAATAGTAAACATAATAAGTCCTGTGATAATCAATCCTATATTTATCCTTTTTAGTCTTTTTAAATATTTAATAATCACAATAGGTGTAACAGATGTTTTCTCTTTTTTTAGTCGTTTCCACTTTACGTACCAGTAAACAGTTCCTTGTAGTAAGAGAAACTCTAAAAGAAGAAATGAGATCCAAAAAGAGTATAGGGAATATAAATGTAGTGTAGGATAAACATAATTAATTACATAACTTGTAAAAATAAAAGTAATGACTGAAAATAACTCACCTGTGTATAGATAGGAAAGCCTTTTTTCTAGGTTGCTTTTCATGGTTTTTCTCCTTTTATAAAAAACTACACATTTTAATACGGGGATGGCTGTATCCATAACTTCGCAAAATTCGCCCAACCGAATGAATCTATTGTTACATTTTTTAGAGAAGAGGGATATGTTTTTCTTTTTAAAACGTGATAGTTAAATAAAATGATGTGTTCTGCTTGTAAAAAATCTTCGATTTCATACATGAGCTCATAGCGCTTGTCTTTATTTTCTTCTAATAAAAAGGTATCTAGCAAACAATTGATTTGTTTTTCATAGTGCGGGTCCATGAACCGATTTACGAAGCAACTTTTATTTTTAAATACATTTAAGAATGCAATTTCATGCTCGGCGGCAAACACTTCTCCCATTAAAATGATATCGGCATGTTTATCAATAGAACAGTCCATATAATCTGAAACGAGAAATGGATGAAGCTCTACTTGTATGCCTAAACGGTCGCAACATTTCTTTAGGAAGACTGTGTCATTTGCACTATCTTTAAACGCGAAGAAGTAAATATGTATCGTTTCACCTTTGTATGTGCTCTTCTTCAAATATTCTTTCGCCTTTTCTAATGAATAGGGTCTTCCCTGAGCTTGGCGACTTCTTTCAGGAAAGAAGCTTGATGCAGTGATTGTTCGATTTCCTTCTAAATCACGGAGGATCGTTTCAACGTCATATATTTCTCTCCAAGCTTTACGAAAGTAAATGTCGTGGTGGGGACCAGGTTTTGTAAAGTTGAAGCTAGCATAAATACAGCCTATTTCTTCTATTTGTATGTCATGTCTTTCATTTTCATTCTCATTTGGTAATTCATAATCAGAATGTATTTTCACATGATCTGGAATACGCCAAAACTCAATACGATCTAGTAATGCGCGTTCTTTAAAATAATGCGTGAAAGCTTCTAGTACGATATTATCTTCAGAATAATGATTAAGTTTAAAAGGTCCAGTACCTATATAGTGATGATTTTGGATTACCGTATCATAGGGCAAAATTGCGAGTTGTATTGAACTTACATAATGTAAGAAAAACAAATTCGGTTTTGCTAAATGGAACCGTACTTGCAGTGGTGACGGTGTTTCAATTTGGACAATTTCCTGTGTTAACCATGCGTAAGGAGATTGAGCTTGCTGCAATCTTTCAAATGAAAATTGAACATCTTTAGAAGTTAAAAGAGTTTCATTATGAAAATGTATATCTTTTCGTAAATAAAACGTCCACGTAAGTTGATCCTGACTTAATTCCCACGTATGAGCAATGTGCGGTTCCATTTTTTCTGTAATATCGTTATAAATGACTAATGTATCAAAAATTTGGCTAATAAGATGACCCTCTGTTGTTACAGCCACAAAAGCGGGATCTAATGGTAATATCTTTCTTGATATAGGGATCTTTAATATGTCGTACATATCATTTGAAGGTTCGTATCCAAAATGATGATGTAGTTTATTTTCTATCTTTTTTTGAAGTGCAAGAGGAAGGGGTTCTTTTAAAAGAAGAAAGATATCTTTTAATTTTTCTTGCGCTAACAGTTCATCTGTATAGCATTCAATTGATTCTACTAAACTATGTACAAATATAATTTCAGTTTTATTCCCGCGGCCTCGCCCTGGAGTCCAGTAAATTAGTTGTTCTTCGCTCATTTTCTTTAATAAAATCTTCACGTTTTTCGTACTGCAATATAAAACATCCGCTAATTCTTGTAAGCTATTTCGCATATGTTGCTGATCTTGTGAATGTAACCTTAAACGAATGTAATAGTCCATAATTTTCATATGTGTACACTTCCTTCTATATAAAAGGGGAAACTCTTTAGAATATTCTAACCTTTTTCTTCCTCTTTTTCAAAGTAAAATGAATAAGCATAAGGAGGGGAAAACGATGGGGTTTTGGAGTATGCATCGAAATATAAAAATTAGAATTATAACATCATTTTTAACACGAGCTGTATCAACGATGATTTTTCCGTTTATGGCAATTTATTTTTCAATAAAGTTAGGTAGTGCGGTTGCTGGTGCTTTACTACTAATTAATGTAATAGCTTCATTAGTAATTGGTTTATATGGCGGGTATATTGGAGATCGGCTCGGTCGTAAAAAAGTAATGATTATTGGCCAAAGTATACAAGTCGTTTCCATTGCTTGTATGGGAATTGCGAACTCAGATTATGTAGATTCACCGTGGTTAACGTTTTTATTTATGCTCGTGAACAGCTTAGGATCTGGACTTATGAATCCAGCGACCGAAGCGATGTTAATCGATGTGAGTACACCTGAAAATCGAAAAGTGATGTACAGCATTAACTACTGGGCGATTAATTTATCAATTGCTATTGGAGCGATATTTGGCGGATTACTATTTGAAAACTATAGATTACAATTGTTTATCGTATTAACGGCTGTGGCGGTCATTACTTTATATGTGATGGCTATATATATGGAAGAAGTGTATGTGGCGCGAAAAACTGTAGAGAAGAAAAACGTATTAAAGGATATGGCGGATAGTTATAAGGTTGTGATGAAAGATCGAGCGTTTTTAATTTTTTGTGCAGCAAGTATATGTACATTATCTTTAGAGTTTCAAATTAATAATTATTTAGGGATACGTTTGCAGAAGGAATTTGAAACGATTCACTTTTTCTTCGGAAATGGTTTTACGTTTGATTTAACAGGTATTCGAATGCTGAGCTGGATATCTACAGAGAATACAATTTTAATTGTATTATTTTCGGCGCTTGTTATTAAAATGTTGAAGAGCTTCAACGATTTAAAAATCTTATATGTAGGCTTATTCATTTATACAATTGGATTCACCATACTTGGAACGAGCAATAGCTTATGGATTTTATTAATTGCGGGGCTTTTCCAAACTGTAGGAGAGATGATGTATGTGCCGGTTCGTCAATCTATAATGGCGGATATGGTGCCAAATGAGGCGCGAGGTTCTTATATGGCGATTAACGGAATGGTATTTCAAGTGGCGAAAATGAACGGTGCATTAGGTGTTATGTTAGGTTCATTTATTGCATCTTGGGGAATGAGTGCGCTGTATTTTATCGTTGGTATGAGCAGTATTTTATTATTTATGAAGGCGATTGGAAAAGAGAAGTATCAAGATGAACGAAACGTTTCTAAGATTGGATAAAGCTATCTAAAAAGCGAACCGGTTATGCTGGGACTCGCTTTTTAGATAGCTTCTAAAATGGATCAACTTCAGCTAAATTAGGATTGGCATTTGGATTTGTTAATAAGGTTTTTAGTTCACCCACTTCTGAGAGAGCGACGAGAATATAACCACTAATGAGGACGATGAGTCCGATGACTCGTAATGTTTGCAATTTAATGTCACGGCTATTTTCCTCTGAGGTGTTTTGGGGCGTTGCAGGCGGATTGTTGTTCATAATAGAGCTCCTATCTTTTTTATTTATATGTGCGAAATCATTATTTAACGTATGGATAGGAATTGTATAGTCATTTTCACTATATGAAAAATGCCTACGAAAAGTGATTAGAAATTTTAGGACGAGAAAAGAGGCTGCTATGTACAGCCTCTTTTTCGTTAAAATGAAGAAATCCTCTTCTTCGTTTTCGGTACGATAACAAATTTAACCCAGAGCATCCCAATGACTGCAATGATCAAACTATGTAGTAATTGTCCTGTAGCAATGAGTATAACACTTGAAAATACAATGAGTTGAATGCTTAGCAATATAAAGATTAAGCGGAGAAATTGATTCATTCGTTTTTCAGTATCAATTGGATATAATGCTACAATAATATTTCCCGAAAAATATTTCCACAGAGAACGAAGCTGCATAGAAATCATATATAGGACGATATAAGCGATAGCGCCTTTTACATATATATTCGGAATAAAATATAGAGCGAAAGCACCGATCAACCCCAAGCGAATATATATACCAAAATAATCATTCCCACGTAAAAACGATAGTGTATGTAAATAGAAGAACGAAGCTTGTTTTTTATGTAGTAACGGTTCAATCCAATTTGTAAGCCATTTTCTGCCGTTCACTTGTTTTTTTAGCTGCGGAACATCAGTGAAGATGCTAGCGAATTGATAAAAGCGAATGTCCATTTTTTCTTCTTGCTCGATTATGTATTCCCACGGTATTCGTTTTATTGGTTGTTTCTTCGTATATAGAAGTAGGAAAGTGAGAAGTAAGAGTAATCCGCCTAATATAATCACATTTGCAGTATAAAACAGCATGTAAATGATCAGGGCGTTACAAGCAATGCGAATGATAAACCATATGCTTTTTTCATAACTATCACGCCATATCCAATGTATGTATATGTTCCAAGCTTTCGTAATCATTAAAACGATAAAGATTGTACATAAAAAAGGTACGGTTAATTGTAATGATTGCATGGCAAGCGGTACGATAATAAGGAACATAAATACAAGCGGGAAAAGTTGAATGATGTAATTATATAGAAGAGATTTTTTAAAATAAGATGTTAATTTCTCTTCTAGCGCCAGTAAATAGACAGCATCAGGTTTTTGAATAAATGTGCGAATTGGGCATCTCGTTATAATGAGTGTAAGTACGATTGTGATGAGTAATAAAGATATTCCTTTAGAAGGATCCGTTTTAAGAAACTTGGCGTAATAATATGCACCTACACATGAGACGAAGATGAAGCTATATAGCAAACCGTTAATCATACGTGCAAAGTATGTGATGGCATTTTGAATATGTTGTTGAAAGCGAGAGCTCCATAGTGATTCGATTGACATGTTTTTCACCTCTTTTTTCTATTATATATGTTTTATTAAGCAAAAAACGAGCAAATTGCGTTATGCAACTTGCTCGTTTTTCTTTTCGTTATTTTTTTTCTGATCACGATTCATTAATGGATAGAAGGCAAAGCCAATTACGAATAAACCAATCCCGAGAAGGAATGTTTTTATATCGGATGCGCCTGTTTTAATAACCCATAGTGCATAGCAAAGTGCGATCGCTGCGACTATGCCATCTGTAATTCTTGCCCGCATTTCATTTTTGTATGTTTCACCAGTTGCGACTAGCTTTAACTGGAAGATTGGTGAAACGAGATATGGAATGAGGTAGGCTAAAGTTGATACTGTAATAACGAATGTATAAGCTTCCGCAATTGTTCCTGATAATGTTGAGAATAAGAACACTTGCGACATAATGTTTGTTAATCGTAGTGAATGAATTGGACTTCCTTTTTTATTTGTTTTTGCGAAGAAGGAAGGGAAGAAACCTTCTTTTGCTGCTTGATAAGGTACTTCTGAGCTTAATAAAATCCAGCCTAATATGGAACCGAATAGGGAAGTAAGAGCAAGTAATGCCATAAGTTTCCCGCCGCCGTGACCCATTGCAGCGTTTAATGCATCTGCTAATGGACGTTCAGAAGCTTGTAATTTATCAACGTGAAGTACACCCATTGTTAAAATTGTAATTCCTAAGTAAATTGCAACTGTTATTAGTAAACCGGCAACTGTTGCACGTTTTACCGTTTTGGGAGAAGTAGCTCGGTTTGATAAAAGAACGGCTGATTCAATCCCGATAAATGCCCAAAGTGTTGTAAGAGCAGCTAAATTTACTTGTGAAAGGAGACCGTGTGATACGCCTTCTTTATCGATCATTGGTGTGTACCATTGTCCAAATTTTGAAGCTTCGAACGCAAATAACGTAACAATGATGAATAGAAGGAATCCAGTCACTTTCGTTGTTGTTGCTAAGAAGTTAAGTTTCCCAGCTCCGCTTACACCGTTTGTTAAAATTAAATGAGTGCCCCATAGTAAGACAGAACAAATAGTAAATGTAAGTAGTTTTCCAACTTCTATATTGAAAGAGCCGATTGAAAACAATAGTCGTGTATCTTTCATAATCGGGAAGAAGAGCGATAAATATCCCGCGAAAGATGTAATGATGGCAACGTTACTTGCCCAGTTTGCAACCCAATATCCCCATACTATGCTGAAACCAGCCATTTTTTTCTTTTTTGGTGATGAGAATAAAGCATATGCATGACTTTGTGGTCCTGTCGTTAAATCAGGACGACGAATTGCTAAATTACCGAAAACAAGAGCTAGCATTAAAACACCAAACCCTGTTGTTAACCAAGCTAAAGTGACACCGAGAGGGCTAGCTGTTTGTGCCAACGTACTTGGCACCATGAAAATACCAGCGCCAACCATGTTACCGACAACGAAAGCTGTTAGTACCCAAAAGCCCCATTTTTTTTGTTGCATAGAAAATACCTCCAAAGTTAGTATAACCAAGTCAAGCGAGGAGATATGTATGTCTTCCTAAGTAAGGAAGAGAAGTCCCAAACAAAACAAAAAAAGCACGTAATTTGCCGCTACATGCTTTCTATCTTATAAGAAACCCACGACATACCTCTCGATAGCTCTCCACAAACGAAACGTTTGTGACAGTTCTGCACTTATTAAATGCAGACCCAGCAAGCGCGCATGGTGGGCACGTCTTACTTCGGCAACCATTCCTTTCTCATTCCTTCATCAATGCCACTACATCTCCTGAAATGATACTTTTAATGATTGCAACCTCTACCTCACCGAGATACGAATGAGGATTTAAATATTAAATTAACGTATTTAAGAGTAACAAATGTATTTTTATACGTCAATGGATATGGTAATAATCAGATTATGGAGAAGAGTTTGTGATTAAAAGCGAGAGGGATTGTTATACAATATTTGAATTTTCGTAATATAATACATGTTATTAGCGCTAGAAGATTGAGAAGGGGATGAAGTATATGTCTGTATGTAATAAAAATTCCGTAATAGGTGTACTAGATTCAGGGGTCGGGGGATTAACAGTTGCTAGTGAGATTATGCGTCAATTGCCTAAAGAGAGCATTTACTATATTGGTGATAATGAGCGTTGTCCGTATGGGCCAAGAAGTGTAGAGGAGGTACAATCTTTCATATTTGAAATGGTTGAGTTCCTCAAACAGTTTCCATTAAAAGCTCTAGTGGTAGCATGTAATACTGGTGCAGCTGCTGCATTGACTGATTTGCAAGAAGCACTTTCCATTCCAGTTATTGGCGTTATACATCCGGGAGCAAGAGCTGCAATTAAAGTGACAAAGAAAGGTAAAATAGGGGTAATTGGAACTGTAGGTACGATAAAATCTAACATGTACGAAAAAGCATTACACGAGCTTGATACATATTTGGAAGTGCATAGTCATGCGTGTCCGACTTTAGCTACAGTTGTAGAAAATCACTTAGAAGATACAGCATATGTAACGCAGCAAGTGAAACAAGCTTTACTGCCATTAACGAAAGAAGATATAGATACGTTAATTCTTGGGTGTACGCATTATCCACTTTTAGAGTCCTATATAAAAAAGGAGTTAGGAGAGGCTGTGACAATTATTAGCTCTGCAGAAGAAACAGCGATAGAGTTAAGTACCATTTTACAGCACAAAGGAATTTTGTCTGACAATCTTAATCCGAAGCATCGATTTTTTACAACAGGCTCTGTTTTATCGTTTGAACATATTGCTGAGCGTTGGCTAGGGTATCAAATTTCTGTAGAATGTGTGAATTTACCTACGGAAAAACAACTCGTGAACTAAATTGTATAAAAAGAAGCTGATCTAAATTTTAGATCAGCTTCTACATATAAGATTAAACTAAGTTTAATACAGTTACTTTTTCACGTGTCATAGACTCAAGGCTCTTATGAATACCTTGTGCGCCCATACCTGAACCTTTTATACCGATGAATGGGAAGTGGTCAGGGCCGCGCTCTGTGCGTCCGTTAATTTGAACAGAACCAGTTTCGATTTTGTTAGCAATTGCAAACGCTTTGTTAATGTCTTTCGTGAAGACACTTGCTTGCAGACCGAAGTCTGATTTGTTAGCAATTTCAATCGCTTGTTCGTCAGAAGAAACACGGATGATTGGAAGGATTGGGCCGAATGGCTCTTCCCAAGCAACTTTCATTTCTTCTGTTACGTGGTCGATTAATGTTGGGTAAATTAAGTTGCGCTCACGTTTGTTACCGATAACGATTGTTGCACCTTTTTCTACAGCATCATCAACTAAACCTTGAACGAAGTCAGCAGATTTGTCGTCGATTAATGGGACGATTGTGCTGTCTTGTTCTGGAGATCCAACTGATAATTTAGCTACTTGCTCTTTTAATAAGCCAACAAGCTCGTCTGCTACATTTTCGTGTACAAGTACACGTTTAATAGCTGTACAACGTTGACCAGAGTAAGAGAATGCACCGCTTACGATATGATTTGCAGCATCTTGTAAGTCAGCATCTTCACGAACGATACCAGGGTCTTTACCACCAAGTTCTAATACAAGTGGAATCATTGCAGCTTTTTTCGCTAAATGTTTACCTGTGTTTGTACCACCTGTGAACGATACCATATTGATGCCAGGATGTTCTACTAAGTAGTCACCAATTACAGAACCGCGTCCTGTAGCTACGTTTACAAGACCTTTTGGAAGGCCAGCTTTATGAAGTGCTTCAACCATTTTAACACCGCTAATTGCACCTTGAGTTGCTGGTTTGAAGATAACAGCGTTACCCATAATAAGTGCTGGTGCAAGTTTTGCAGCAGATAAGTTTACTGGGTAGTTAAATGGTGCGATTGCTAATACAACACCAAGTGGTGCGCGTTGGATAATCGCAAGTTTAGATTTGGTTCCGCCAGGGAAGCTATCGCCCATCATGCTTTCTCCGTGCATATGAAGAGCTTCTTCAATAGTGTAACGAATGAAGTCAGCTGTACGAACAACTTCTTTTTTCGCATCTTTATATCCTTTACCGACTTCTTTCATAATGATATCGGCAATTTCATCTTGCATATTTACGAGCTCATCAGCCCATTTATATAAATATTTTGCGCGATCTTGTAGAGAAGCTTCAGCCCATGATTTTTGAGCTTCTTTTGCAGATGCAATTGCTTCATCTACTTCTCCTTGAGTAATTGCTTGTACTTGCCCAATTACTTCGTGTAAGTATGGAGATGGAATGTCGATTGTTTGACCAGAAGAGCTTTCTCTCCATTCTCCGTTTAAATAAAATTTGTACGTATTGCTAGTTGTCATGATTAGTCCTCCTAAAATAGCAACTTGTAAGAGTGAGTATAAGGTGATTGTAGGTGGTTTGATAATATTTTTCAAATGAAATGTTTGTGAAAACGATTTCTTATTATTTTTTTATTTTGTATGCCCTTTCTTACAGAAGATTCTCTTATTTCAAACTGAATTATAAGTAGAATGCATCACTTTCATTTTTTGTGATAAAAGATTATTTTATTCTAAACCGAAAAAAATAATTGACAGAATACTCAATAAAGTTGTAAGATTATAAATGGAAAATAAATGAAGGGGGTGTGCGTAATGATTGTAATCGTAAATGTAATGGGCTTAGCTCTGTTAAATGGCGGAAAACATTCATATCATTACGCAACCCGTGCGGATATATAGGACCTTTTTGTCTTATGAGAAGCGTACGTTGCGTATATCGTAACGTACGCTTTTATGCATTCTATTGCATATCGTCAAGCGGCGGTATGCTTTTTTTTGTTTATTTTCCTCGTTACTATAAAAAATCAGAATTTGGAAGGTGGAAAAATGTGATGAAATACTGTGGTTTTCAAAATGTAAATGTGATGGATTTGGATAGCGGATAAAGAAATGTGAATCAAATGAGAACGAGAAAGGAGAGGTTATATTGTTTTCAGTATTACTAAAGTTAAGCTGGTTTTTTAGGGAGCATTGGAAAAGGTATAGTATCGCAATTGGGGTACTTTTAATTGTAAACGTGATAGAGGTAATTCCTCCGAAAGTGTTAGGAATTACAATTGATAATATTAAAACAGGAGCCTTAACGAACGAGGCAATTATGCAATATATTTTTATTTTATTTGGGGTAACGATTGGTGGGTATGTGCTTACTTTCATTTGGCAGCACCAACTATTTGGCGGTGCGTTCGTACTGGAGAAAACGATGCGTTCAAAATTTATGGGGCATTTACTCAAGATGACACCGACGTTTTATCAAAAAAACCGTACTGGCGATTTAATGGCGAGAGCGACAAATGATTTAAAAGCAATCTCCATGACAGCTGGTTTTGGTATATTAACGCTCGTTGATTCTAGTCTATATATGCTTACAATCGTTTGTATGATGGGCTTTTCAATTAGTTGGCAGTTAACATTTGCTGCGCTTATACCGCTTCCGATTATGGCGTATGCGATGAATAGGTACGGAAAGAAATTGCATGAAAGATTTACTGTCGCACAAGATGCGTTCGGAGATATGAACGATAAAGTGCTGGAATCAATTGCGGGTGTACGCGTGATTCGTGCATACGTACAGGAGAATGCTGATCAAGAAAGGTTCCATCATTTAGGAGATGACGTATACGAGAAAAATATGAGAGTAGCAAGAATCGATGCATTATTCCAGCCGACTGTGAAAATGCTCGTCGGTCTTAGTTATTTAATTGGTTTAGTGTACGGTGCATATCTCGTATTCCAATCAAAGGTGACACTTGGTGAGCTCGTTTCTTTTAACGTCTATTTAGGGATGATGATTTGGCCGATGTTTGCAATTGGTGAATTGATTAATGTTATGCAAAGAGGAAATGCTTCGCTCGATCGTGTAAATGAAACGTTAGCTTATGAACCAGATGTAAAGAATCCGAAAGATCCAAAGGTTGTACAAGAGCCAGATTACATTCAATTTGATAACGTTACTTTTTCATATCCTTCATCAATTGAAACAAATTTAAAAAATGTTTCGTTCTCATTAAAACAAGGAGAGACACTTGGAGTTGTTGGGAAAACAGGAAGCGGGAAAACGACGCTTGTACGTCAGCTTCTTCGTCAATATCCACTTGGAGAAGGGGATATTGCAGTTTCTGATGTGAAGCTAGATAAAATTCCGAATGATAACGTACTTGGCTGGATTGGGTACGTACCTCAGGAACACATTTTATTTTCAAAAACAGCGAAGGAAAATATTTTATTCGGAAACAGAGAAGCGACTGAAGAAGAACTTGAAAAAGCGATTGAAATAGCTGCGTTTAAAAAGGATTTAGAGTTTTTACCAGAAGGTTTAGAAACGCTCGTTGGGGAAAAAGGTGTTTCTTTATCAGG
>NZ_JBFUIN010000013.1:0-46665 GCF_056401855.1 Bacillus sp. P4_D3 | reverse complement strand
ATGGGCTATAGCCAAGCGGTAAGGCAACGGACTTTGACTCCGTCATGCGCTGGTTCGAATCCAGCTAGCCCAGCCATTTACGAGCCATTAGCTCAGTTGGTAGAGCATCTGACTTTTAATCAGAGGGTCGAAGGTTCGAATCCTTCATGGCTCACCATTTTCGCGGAAGTAGTTCAGTGGTAGAATACAACCTTGCCAAGGTTGGGGTCGCGGGTTCGAATCCCGTCTTCCGCTTAATTACTAAGGGGCCTTAGCTCAGCTGGGAGAGCGCCTGCCTTGCACGCAGGAGGTCAGCGGTTCGATCCCGCTAGGCTCCATATAAATAGGGAAAGCTTACATCAAATGATGTAAGCTTTTTTTGTGTTTAAATTCCATTTCAAAAGGAAACTTTTTCATATATCGTTTAAAATGAAAAAAGGGGATTGAATAAGGGGGAGGTAATTATGAAAGTTGTCATTGCATCGGATTCATATAAAGAAAGCTTGAAAGCTATAGAGGTATGTGAAGCCATTGAAAGAGGCTTTGCAGCAATTTTTCCTAAAGCAGAGTATGTTAAAGTACCAATTGGAGATGGAGGCGAAGGAACGGTTGAATCTCTTGTTGGCGCTACAATGGGGAGAATTATATCACTTAATGTGACAGGGCCGCTTGGAGAGAGCGTGCAAGCCTTTTATGGTATGTCTAAAGATAAGAAGACAGCATTTATTGAAATGGCGGCAGCATCAGGATTACAACACGTTCCAACTGAAAAGAGAAACCCACTTATTACAACGACAAAAGGGACAGGCGAACTTATATTACATGCATTAGATCAAGGAGCCAAACACATTATTTTAGGGCTTGGAGGAAGTGCTACAAATGATGGTGGGGCTGGTATGCTATCTGCCTTAGGCGCAAGATTTATAAATAAGAAAGGTGAGATAATAGAACCCTCTGGAGGGACATTGCATTGGATAACCACTGTTGACCTTTCTAGGATTGATTCACGCCTGGAGGATATAAAGTTAGAAGCAGCATGTGATGTAGATAACCCTTTAGTTGGACTGAGCGGGGCGTCTTTTGTATTTGCGAGACAAAAAGGTGCGAATGTAGAGATGATGAAAGAGCTAGATGAGAATTTAAAACATTATGCTAATATACTTAAACAACATGTGTCTTTTGATGTATCTGAGATACCGGGTGCGGGGGCAGCTGGAGGAATGGGAGCTGCTGTCGTTGCAGTGCTAAAGGGACAGCTAAGAAAAGGGATTGAAATTGTATTAGATTACACAAATTTTGATAAGTGTATAGAGGGTGCCGATCTTATTGTAACTGGTGAGGGAAGAATAGATGAACAAACAGCTTATGGAAAAGCTCCTGTTGGTGTCGCGAAGCGGGCGAAATGTCGTCATATCCCTGTAATTGCTATTGGTGGATCTGTATCTCCGAACTATGCAATTGTTTATGAAAAGGGAATTGATGCAGTGTTTAGTATTACAGCTAGTCCAATGACATTAGAAGAAGCATATAAAGCGGCAGAAGAGAATATCGAAATGACAGCAAAAAATATTGCAGCAGTGTGGAAACTAGCATCAGAAAAACGCTTCTAAATGTAGAAGTGTTTTTTTGTTCAGTTATTTGAGGATATTTTGTGTAATTCTAGGTGGTGATGGAGAAAAGCACTGATAAAAATATTAGCTGATAGAAAAGTTAGTTGGTTCATTAAGTTAACTTTATACATAGAATAGTTTTTAAATTGGGATTCTAACGTAAATATAAGTGAATAAAATGTATATCCATGCAGAAAAATGTCGAGTTGAGTCAGACTATATAAAAGATTTAAAATATTTAGTGAAGGCATAAAAGGGGGATACTATCTATGAAAAAAGAAATCTCAGTTATTGGAGTTCCAATGGATTTAGGACAGATGCGTCGCGGGGTTGATATGGGACCAAGCGCAATCCGTTATGCAGGGGTAATTGAAAGAATCGAAGAAATTGGATATAACGTAAAAGATATGGGAGATATATGTATAGAGAGAGAAAAAGAAATAGCTGAAAATACAAAGTTAAGAAACCTTACACAAGTTGCAACTGTATGTAATGAATTAGCAAGTAAGGTTGATCATATTATAGAAGAAGGTCGTTTTCCACTTGTATTGGGCGGCGATCATAGTATTGCTATCGGTACGTTAGCTGGTGTAGCGAAACATTATAAAAATTTAGGTGTTATTTGGTATGATGCACACGGTGATTTAAATACAGAAGAGACTTCACCATCTGGAAATATTCATGGTATGTCACTTGCTGCAAGTTTAGGATATGGGCATTCTTCACTTGTAGACTTATATGGGGCATATCCAAAGGTGAAGAAAGAGAACGTTGTAATTATCGGTGCACGTGCATTAGATGAAGGAGAAAAAGACTTTATTCGTGAAGAAGGCATTAAAGTATTCTCAATGCATGAAATTGATCGTATGGGTATGACGGCTGTTATGGAAGAAACAATTGCGTATTTATCTCATACTGATGGTGTTCATTTATCATTAGATTTAGATGGGCTTGATCCTCATGACGCACCAGGAGTTGGAACACCTGTAATTGGTGGTCTATCTTATCGCGAAAGCCACTTAGCGATGGAGATGTTAGCAGAAGCTGATATTGTTACATCTGCTGAATTTGTTGAAGTAAATACAATTTTAGATGAGAGAAACAGAACAGCAACAACAGCGGTTGCTTTAATGGGTTCTTTATTCGGTGAAAAACTGAAATAAATGTAAGAAAAGCAACTGTGAAGTTGCTTTTTTTATTGGAAAATAGGCGTATAATAACTTGTATTACACTGTGGGATAAGAAAGTTTGACATCTTACCAATTTAAGCTAAGGAGGCGTTTGTAATTGTCGTTTGTTTCATGTATGGTATAATTAACTAGTTGTTGGAAATACATACAGATAGAGCATAAAATAATATTTCAATATATGGATAGAATTGCTCGTAAGTAGGAGGAAGGGTTAGCATGCCTTTTGAAGATACGACCATTTTGAAATATCTTAGTACGGCATTAGATATTGCTGTTGTATGGTTTATTATATATAAGCTAATTCTTATAATCCGTGGCACGAAGGCTGTTCAACTTTTAAAAGGTATTACAGTTATTATTGTCGTCCGGATGATTAGTATTTTACTTGAATTGCATACGCTATATTGGCTAACGGAACAAGTATTAACGTGGGGATTCTTAGCTGTTATTATTATCTTTCAGCCAGAATTGCGAAGAGCACTTGAGCAGCTAGGAAGAGGTAGCTTGTTTTCGCGTGTAGGAACTCACGAGGACGATGAACCTGAAATTGTTGCAACAGCGATAGCGAAAGCAACGGAATATATGGGAAAACGTAGAATTGGTGCATTAATTACGTTGTCAAAAGAGACTGGGATGGGTGACTATGTGGAAACGGGTATTCCGCTGAACGCAAATGTGTCATCAGAATTACTCATTAATATTTTTATCCCTAATACGCCTCTTCATGATGGAGCAGTAATTATGCAGGGAAGTACAATTAAAGCAGCAGCATGTTATCTTCCGCTATCAGAAAGTCCGTTTATTTCTAAGGAGTTAGGAACAAGGCATCGCGCTGCAATGGGAGTTAGTGAAGTTACTGATAGTATTACAGTAGTTGTGTCGGAAGAAACGGGTCAAATTTCTTTAACGAAAAACGGTGAGTTACATCGTGATTTGAAGACAGAACAGCTGAAGGATATGTTGTTAGCTGAATTTAGTGGGAACGAAAAAACGACTTCTTCGTCTTTATGGAATTGGAGGAGAAAGCGTCATGGATAAGTTAATGGAGAATCATTGGTTTTTAAAAGGAATCTCATTACTATTGGCGTGTATGCTTTTTATGTCAGCAACTTTAACTGAAAAAAATACGACATCGAGTATATTACCTTTCGTAAATGAAACGAAAGAAACATTAACTGATTATCCTATTACCCTTAAGTATGATGAAGAGAAATATATTGTAAGTGGTATTCCAGCAGGTGGAGTCAAGGTGAAGTTGGAAGGCCCAAAATCAGCAGTTGCTACAGCAAAAGCAAAAAAACAATTTGATATATCAGTTGATTTGCGAGATAGTCCAAAAGGAACTTATGAAGTTTCTTTAAAAGCGAATGGGCTTCCAGAGGATGTGAAAGGAACAGTCCAACCAGCAACAATTAAAGTCACCCTTCATGAAAAAGCGAAAAAGTATGTTCATGTAGATTTAAAATTATCAAATGAAGACCAGATGCCAGCAGGTGCTACTCTTGAAAAATCAGTTATTAAGCCTGATACTGTTGAGGTAGTTGGGACGAAAGAAGAAATAGAAAGTATTTCATCTGCTAAGGCATATATCGATTTAAAAGGTGTTAATAAAACTGTTACAAAAACACCAGAAGTTACATTATACAATAAAGAAGGAAAACGCTTAAATGTAAGAACAAATCCATCTAAAATTAGTGTAACGTTGAATGTAGCAACGCAAGCTACAGCAAATAACGTCGAAAAAACAGTTCCTTTAACATATGCGAAAAAAGGGAATTTACCAGAAGGTTTAGCTGTTACAAATATTAGTGTTGAACCAAAAGAAGTAACGATAGCAGGTCCAAAAGACATTTTGGATAATATACAATCTATAGAGGGGGTCGAGGTAGATCTTAGTCAATTGACGGATTCTACAACATTCGATGCCTCTGTTTTATTGCCAAAAGGTGTAACAAGTGCAAAACCAAATCAAGTGAAGGTTTCCGTAGGGGTACAAAAGGTAAAACAAACGAAAAGTAAAACTATTGATGGTATCCCGATTCAAAAAAATGGAATTCCGAATGATGTTACTGCTCAGCTACTTTCGCCACAAGATGGAAAGATAAGCGTTGATATTTCAGGAGAAGCAAGTATAGTAGATAAAATAACAGCAGCTCAAATAACAGCAGCGATTAATCTGCAAAATGTATCTCCGGGGACGAAGGATGTTTCTATTCAAGTGAGCGGTCCTGGTAATATTTCGATAGAAGCAAAACAAAAAAGTGCTAAAGTCACAATTGTGAAGAAAGAAAAGCCGGATAAAGAAGTACAAGGTAATATTGAACCACCAGATTCAAAAAACAATCAAGAAAATCAAACTGAAAAACCAAAAAATCCTGAATCGGATCCAGAAAAGGATCAGGAAAAAGATAAAAATAAAGAACAAGAAAAAGATAAAGAACAAGACAAAGAAAAAGACAAAGAAAACGGCCAAGAAACGAGCCAAGAACCAACAGTAGATAATCAAAAAGAGCACGAAAAAGGAGCGAATAATAATGGGTAAATATTTTGGTACAGACGGAGTACGCGGGGTTGCAAATAAGGAATTAACACCTGAATTAGCATTCAAAATTGGACGTTTTGGCGGCTATGTATTAACAAAAGATACAGATCGTCCAAAAGTAATTATTGGTCGTGATACACGTGTATCTGGACATATGTTAGAAGGAGCTTTAGTAGCAGGTCTATTATCAACTGGAGCAGAAGTAATGCGTCTTGGTGTTATTTCTACACCAGGTGTGGCTTATTTAACAAAAGCTTTAGATGCACAAGCGGGTGTTATGATTTCTGCATCTCATAATCCAGTACAAGATAACGGAATTAAGTTCTTCGGTTCAGATGGTTTCAAATTAACAGATGAGCAAGAAGCAGAAATTGAAGCATTATTAGACAAAGAAGTTGACGAGTTACCACGTCCAACAGGTACTAACCTTGGCCAAGTGAGTGATTACTTTGAAGGTGGACAAAAATATTTACAATACATTAAACAAACTGTAGAGGAAGATTTCTCTGGTTTACATATCGCTTTAGATTGCGCACACGGTGCGACTTCTTCTTTAGCTCCATACTTATTTGCAGACTTAGAAGCTGATATTTCAACGATGGGAACTTCTCCAAACGGTATGAATATTAACGAAGGCGTAGGATCTACACATCCAGAAGTCTTAGCTGAATTAGTAAAAGAAAAAGGTGCGGATATCGGACTTGCTTTTGATGGTGATGGCGACCGTTTAATCGCTGTAGATGAAAAAGGAAACATCGTTGATGGCGATCAAATTATGTTTATTTGCGCGAAGTATATGAAAGAAACTGGTCAATTAAAACATAATACAGTTGTTTCAACAGTTATGAGTAACTTAGGTTTCTACAAAGCACTTGAAGCAAACAGTATTACAAGTGATAAAACAGCAGTTGGTGACCGCTACGTAATGGAAGAAATGAAACGTGGTGGATATAACCTGGGTGGAGAACAATCAGGTCACATTATCTTACTTGATTACATTACAACTGGTGATGGAATGTTAAGTGCACTTCAACTTGTAAACATCATGAAAATGACGAAAAAGCCATTATCTGAACTTGCAGGTGAGATGACAAAATTCCCACAATTACTAGTAAACGTTCGTGTAACAGATAAAAAACTAGCATTAGAAAATGAAAAAATTAAAGAAATTATTCGTGTTGTAGAGGAAGAAATGAACGGAGACGGTCGTATTCTTGTTCGTCCATCGGGAACAGAACCACTTATTCGTGTAATGGCAGAAGCACCGACACAAGAAATTTGTGATGGGTATGTACATCGTATTGTAGAAGTTGTGAAAGCTGAAGTTGGCGTTGAATAATTAGCCGATTTTATTTAAAAGGAGCACAAAAAGTGCTCCTTTTTCATATGTTTTATAGACAATGAAAAAAATTTCATTGACGATTTATATTGTTTGTTATACGATGGTCTTGTTCTTTTTCTCAAAGGAAATATTGTGAATTATAAAAGCGCCAGAACTACAAGTAGTGTAGTTGACGAGGTGGAGTTTATCGAGATTTCGGCGGATGACTCCCGGTTGTTCATCACAACCGCAAACTTTTACTTAAAACATTAAGGTGACTTAGTGGACAAAGGTGAAAGTGTGATGAGAGAAGAGGAACGGATGAATACTAGCTGTATAAGTATATACGGACTTTAACCCAATCGAGAGGAAGGTGAAAGCCGTTACAAGCTTACAGGGCTAGCAATATGTAATCCGTTTTTTAGTATAAATAAAAATGGTATCGGACTATGTCGTTACATGTTCGCAGAGCAGTGTAAGCATTTGTAACGGCGACTAAACATGTGTGGAATCGTAGGATTTATTGGAGAGCAAGATGCAAAGGAAATTTTATTAAAAGGTTTAGAAAAGTTAGAATATCGTGGATATGATTCAGCAGGTATTGCAGTACAAGCAGAGAACGGTGTTGTTGTATACAAAGAAAAAGGCCGTATTGCAAAACTTCGCGAAGTCGTAGAGGAGAATGTAGCAGCAAGCGTGGGAATCGGTCACACACGCTGGGCTACACATGGTGTTCCAAGCAAGCTAAACGCGCATCCGCATCAAAGTACATCAAAGCGTTTTACATTAGTTCATAACGGTGTAATTGAAAACTATGAGTTAGTGAAAAAGGAATATTTACAAGATGTAACGTTCGTAAGTGAAACAGATACAGAAATTATCGTGCAGCTTATGGAACAACAAGTGAGCACAGGACTAAGTGTAGAAGAAGCGTTCCGTAATACGCTATCTCTTTTACATGGCTCTTATGCAATCGGATTACTTGATGCTGAAAATCCAAACATGATTTATGTTGCTAAAAACAAAAGCCCGCTATTAGTAGGTGTTGGTGACAACTTTAATGTTGTGGCGAGCGACGCTATGGCGATGTTACAAGTTACAGATCAATTTATCGAGTTAATGGATAAAGAAATCGTAATTGTAACAAAAGAAAGCATTACAATTAAAAACTTACAAGGTGAAACGATTGAACGTGCACCGTTTACAGCGGAATTAGATGCAAGTGATATTGAAAAAGGAACGTATCCTCATTTCATGCTAAAAGAAATCGATGAGCAACCACTTGTAATCCGTAATATTATTCAAAAGTATCAAGGTGAAAATGGCGAGATTGAACTGGATGCAGATATCCGTAACGCAATTTTAGATAGCGATCGCATTTACATCATTGCATGCGGAACAAGTTATCATGCAGGTCTTGTTGGAAAGCAATTCATTGAAAAATTCGCGAAAGTACCAGTTGAAGTACACGTAGCAAGTGAATTCTCTTACAACATGCCATTATTAACAGAAAGACCGTTCTTCATTTACATTTCACAAAGTGGTGAAACAGCTGATAGCCGTGCAGTACTTGTGCAAACAAATGAAATGGGTCATAAAGCATTAACGATTACAAATGTACCTGGTTCTACGCTTTCTCGTGAAGCTGATTATACACTTCCGTTATATGCGGGACCAGAAATCGCAGTTGCATCGACGAAAGCATACACAGCACAGCTTGCAGTACTTTCAATCTTAGCGGCTGACATTGCAAAAGCAAAAGGTGAAGTTCTTGATTTCGATTTAACACACGAATTAGGACTTGTAGCAAATGCAATGGTAGTACTTTGTGATCAAAAAGAAGAAATGGACGCATTAGCAAAACAATTTTTAGCAACAACGCGTAACTGCTTCTTCATCGGACGTAGCGTAGACTTCTTCGTAGGTTTAGAAGGTGCGTTAAAACTAAAAGAAATCTCTTACATCCAAGCAGAAGGATTTGCTGGAGGAGAATTAAAACACGGTACAATCGCCTTAATCGAAAATGGTACACCAGTTATCGCACTTGCTACACAAGAGCACGTAAACCTTGGAATTCGTGGTAACGTGAAAGAAGTAGTAGCACGCGGAGCTAACCCATGTATCATCTCAATGAAAGGCTTAGAAATGGAAGGTGACAGCTTCGTATTACCAGCTGTACACGAAGCACTAGCACCGCTAGTAGCAGTTATTCCATTCCAACTTATTTCATACTACGCAGCGCTTCACCGCGAGTGTGATGTTGATAAGCCACGTAACTTAGCTAAGTCTGTTACGGTTGAGTAGGAAATTGGTAGAGTAACTAGTTTATTGTGGATTTAAAATAAAGTTGTGAAGCTTTGCCCTTTTGGATATTTTTATCTAAAGGGGTGTTTTTGTGTCGAAAAGAAAAAGAACAACTAAAATCGATAAGTGGCTTAAAGAGGTTAGTGAAGCAGATTATCAGCCTTGGCTTAAAATTTAAAGTGTTTCCTCATTAGGGTGTTCAACAAGATTAAAAGGTATAAAGACCGCCAGACAACAGGAATTTTTATCAGATTTGGAACGGAACTACTTTCATTTAACTGAATTTTCCGTTATCGTTTAGATATTCGTGAACAATTTCCTTTATTACCACAAGAAGAGGCGATTATTATTGCTGAAGAGCTTGGGATTAAACACCCAGCTGATCCAATTATTATGACAACGAACTTTTTATTAACAGTTAGTAAAGGTTGGGGTATTACAGTGGTGAAAGCTAAACACAGTTCTAAAGGGTTCAGCATATGGCAGAGGTTTTATCCCGCTAATTTCGGGCAGTAAGACTCCCCGAAATTCGGCGAATGCGAGGAAGTTAGGTGGGAGTCGGGCTGCCCGTAAAAACCCGATTGGTGGGGGCTAATAATCAGTGGGTGATGGAAACCATCCCCACTGATTAAAGTTTCACTTTATTGAACAAATTAGATTACTAGATATTACGAGGGGGTATTAATGAAAATGAAAGAAAAAACATATCTAAGTATAGAAGAGAGTATTTCATTACCAACCGTATCAAGTACAAACATAAGGGATGATGGCAAGAACGTAGCATTTGTTAAGAAGACGACTAACTGGAAAGACAATACATATAGGAATCATGTATGGGTATATGAAAAAGATAAGGGGCAGAGTAACCCATTAACAAATGGGGATATAGATAGTGCATGTCCATTATGGTCTCCAAATTCTAGGAACATCGCATACCTTAGCCCTGTTGGTAATGGGAAAAATCAGATCTTTGTTAAGTCGATAGATGGTTATGGCGTGGTTCAAATTACTGATGAGAAAGAAGGGGTCAGTAATTTTAAATGGGAGCCTACTGGCAAGGGTTTTTATTATGTTGCGCAGTCAAAAGAATGCGAGGAGATAAAGAAACGTAAGGAACTATATGGAGATTTTCAACATATAGGTAAGGAACACCAGAATAATTGTTTATACTACATTGAAATAGAAAAAGTGATACAAAATGATAAAGGGGAACGAGAAATTAGCGGTGTTTATCAATTAACGGAGGATAAGGATTTTTATATACATAACTTTGATATTTCAAATGATGGGACAAAGGTTGTATTTATGGCTACACCAAGCCTAAACGATCATATGAATGGTGATCTATACATAGTAGATGTTGAAGCTGAGGAACTACAAAAGATGAATGTAGATAAGTTGTTGGGCGGGAGCGTTTGCTTTTCTCCTGAGGGCAGCAAAATATGTTACTCAGCAAGCATAAGAGAGAAGGATTACTATAGAAACCATATACAAGAAAGTACATTAGAGATATATGATATGAATACTGGAGAGGTAATTCAGCCTCTAACAAACTTTGATAGTACGGTTATGCCATTACAGTGGACAGCTAAGGGGATTTTAATTAGATGGCAGGATAAAACTAACTATCGTATTGGATTGCTATGTGAGGATGGCACTGTGGAAATGTTAAGTGACAAAGTAGATGGCTTTATAATGGATGCTTCTATAACAAAGGATGGAAATCATATATCCTATAATAAAGCTATAACAAATGAAACCTTTGAAATCTATTTAGACGATAAAAAAATAACGGATGAAACTAGCTTTTTTAAAGGAAAACTGAAAAGTAACAGGGAAATAATCTCATGGAAAAGTAGGGATGGTCTTGAAATAGAGGGTGTTTTATCAACCCCAGTAGAGTTTGATGCCAATAAAAAATATCCCTTATTAGTAGTAATCCATGGTGGTCCAGCTTGGGCATCTTTTCCGATATTCTCAGACTGTTTTAATGAGAAATATCCGATTGAGCAGTTTATCGAAAAAGGTTTTATCGTTTTAGAGCCAAACTATAGAGGAAGTTCTGGTTATGGTAATGAGTTCTTAAAAGCAAACTATAGAAAACAGGGAATTGCTGACTACGATGATGTTATATCTGGAGTGGATAAACTAGTTGAAGAAGGGATTGCAGATAAAGATAGAGTAGGGGTTATGGGATGGAGCAACGGGGGATATATATCAGCTTTCTGTTCTACATTTAGTAATAGATTTAAAGCTATTTCAGTTGGAGGTGGAATTACTAACTGGAGTACCCATTATGTGAATACAGATATCCCTTACTTCATTAGGATGCATTTAGGAAATACTCCATGGAATGATCCAGAGATATATACGAAAACATCACCAATGACGTATATTAAATCAGCCTGTACGCCTACCTTAATCCAACATGGCGAAAAGGATGCAAGAATTCCAATTCTAAATGCATATGAGCTATATCAAGGATTAAGAGATATGGAAGTTGATACAGAATTAATTATATTTAAAGGAATGGCATATAGTTCTGACCAGCCAGGAATTCATGTGGCTATTATGAAGCAGAATTTGATGTGGTTTTCACACTATATTCTAGGAGAAAGTATGAAAGATTTTAGGGCTTTATAATGGATATTCTCACAGGATATATAAGGATGAAACAGTCGTCATAAGGAAGCTTTTTTCATATTTAGCTTGTGATTGTAGCTCTTGCTTCTGGTTCATCTGCAAGTATACGTATTATTAGATTTTCAGATAGCCTAACGTTTATATAAATATAAATTACTTCTATAGATAAATTTGTATTATATCGAATTGTGAATAGTTTAGGTGATTTATTGTATATCAAAAAACCGAAATCTGATTATAGATTTCGGTTTCGTTTTATCCCGCATTAACGGGCAGTAAAACTCCCACCTCAAAATTCGACTGGAGCAAAGAAGTTAGGTGGGAGTCGGGCTGCCCGTAAAAGCCCAATTGGTGAGGGCTAATAATCAGTGGGGGATGAACAAAACCCCACTGATTAAAGTTTCACTTTATGTGAGAAAATGATCGTGTTTCTTATTATTTGATATTTCAAAGATGAACTGTTCTTATGCAGTTTTACTTAATTTATATGCTTCACGGTTATTTTTTTTGAAAAGTTTTGGGAAAACATAACCATCTAATCCAATACATCCAGCATTCTGTCCTGCAACTAAAATGAACATAGTTAAAATAAGCAGGTTTGGGTTTACACTAACAGTTCCGCTTAATAAAAATGAAAGATTCATTATGATTCCGAAAAATGCAGCTGTTTTTGTTAATCCACCTAAAATCAAACCGAGACCTACTAAAATTTCTCCCCATTGAACTAAAAAGCTAAATAGGTCTGCGTTTGGAAGAACAAAATGTTGAAGGAAATCTGCCCACCAGCCTTGTACTGCAGGGTGACTACCTGATGCTTGAGCGATAGCGCCTTTTAGAAAACCACTTGCGTCAAAAGATTGTCCAAAAACTTTTCCTATTCCAGCAGCAAGCCATGCATATCCTATGTAAAGTCGTAAAAATAATAATATGAAAGTAGCCCGTTTATCAGTTCTTAAAAAATTGATAACCATTGAAATCCCTCCAGTATTCTATTTACATGTTTATTATATATCCATTGTGAATAAATTCACAATGGAGGAAATGTGAACGAAGATAGGTTGTGAGTAATTGTTTTATTTTTTGTAACATTTCATCTATTTTGGTAGACTAATAATAGAGATATATGGAGAGGGGGCAAAGACTCGATATGTGGATGAACTTGTAATGATTAGAAGTTGGATAGATGAATTTTTCTCTCTCATTAGCGAGGGTTTATTTAACTGTCTATAAATCATTCAAGGACTGCATATTTGGCTTGTACATCCCTTTTGTAAGGATAGATACCTATGTCGGGAAATTTATATCTCTCATATAAAATATGCGTCCTTTAATTTGGAGGAGTATATAATGAATCAATTAAAAAATAAAGTAGCAGTTGTTACAGGTGTTAGTCGTCTAGATGGTATTGGGGCAGCGATTTGTAAAGAATTAGCTGAAGCAGGATACGATATATTTTTTACGTATTGGACGAATTATGATAAAGAGATGCCTTGGGGCGTTGATCAAAATGAACAAATACAATTAAAAGAAGAGCTGATAAAGAACGGTGTTGAAGTATCAAGTATGGAGTTAGATTTAACTCGGAATGATGCGCCGGAACAACTTATAAATAAAGTTACTGAACAAATGGGGTACCCTGATATATTAATTAATAATGCAGCGTACTCTACGAATAATGATTTCTCCAATTTAACTGCTGAAGAGTTAGATAAACATTATATGGTAAATGTTCGCGGCACTACATTATTAAGTAGTAAGTTTGCTCAAGGATTTGATAAAAAATCCGGCGGTAGAATTGTTAATATTACTTCGGGGCAATTTAAAGGGCCTATGGCTGGAGAATTAGCGTATGCAACAACGAAGGGAGCTATCGATGCGCTCACTAGTACGTTGTCAGCAGAAGTGGCCCATCTAGGGATAACAGTGAATGCAATTAATCCAGGTCCAACTAATACAGGATGGATGACAGAAGAGATAAAGCAAGGATTAAAACCGATGTTTCCTTTTGGTAGAATAGGCGAACCGAAAGATGCAGCAAGGCTTATTAAGTTTTTAGTGAGCGAAGAAGCCGGATGGATTACAGGGCAGGTTATTCATTCAGAAGGTGGATTTAAGAGATAAATTTATAAATAAAAAGAAGGTATCTCATTTCAGTGAGATACCTTCTTTTTAATCTTTCTTCAATCTTCGTGCTATACCATTCCCTAATGACTGTAATCCTTGAACAAGAATGATTAAAATAAAGACTGTTGCATACATTACTTCAGGTTCGTAACGTAAATGACCGAATCGATATGCGAGATCACCAAGGCCTCCAGCACCTACAAGTCCAGCCATTGCTGTTGCACCGATTAAGCCAATCGTTGCGATTGTTAATCCAAGTACGAGAGATGGACGAGCTTCTTTAACCATGACGTGCCAAATGATTTTAATAGTAGAAACTCCCATCGCTTGATATGCTTCAATAACACCACGATCTACTTCTAGTAAAGCTGTCTCCATTAAACGTGCAATATAAGGGGCTGTGAAGACAACAAGTGGTACGATAACACCTTGCACGCCAATGGACGTTCCCATTAGAAACTTTGTAAAAGGTAAAATGAAGAATAATAGAATGATAAATGGAAGAGAACGAATGATATTAATAACTGTATTAAGAATAGGATAGATAATTTTATTTTCTCGCTGTCCACCAGGTCTCGTTAAAACAAGTGTGACACCGAGTGGTAATGCAATAAGGATAGATATAAGTAGTGAAATAGATGTCATTTGAAATGTTTGAATTGTTGCTTCCCATATTACGTTACCCCACTCATCCAAAAAGGACTTGTTTCCCATAATCTGTTCTACCTCCTTCTACGATAATTCCTTGTTCTTGTAAAAATGATAAGGCACGGTGTACTTCACTTTTTTCACCTTGCATATGAACGACCAGTTTCCCATATGCCTCATGTTTTAACTGCGTAATATTGCCTGATAAAATATTAGGATATACGTGGAAACGTTTTGTAGCGATAGCTAACGCGGGTTCTCCTGAAGCGGTTCCTATAAATGAAAGTGTTACGATTTCTCCAGTACTTTGTAGCTCTTTCTGTACCTCTTCTGGAATTTTAGCTGCAAATGCGCTATTTACAAATTTCTTCGTTGTTACATGTTGTGGGTTTGTAAAAATGTCCTTCACTGTTCCACTTTCAACGACAGATCCATGTTCCATTACAGCAACTTGGTCACAAATACGCTGGATGACATTCATTTCGTGTGTAATTAGCAAAATCGTAATTCCGATTTCTTCGTTGATCTTTAATAATAAATCAAGAATAGAATCGGTCGTTTCCGGATCTAATGCGCTCGTTGCTTCATCACTTAATAAAACTTCAGGCTCATGAGATAGTGCGCGAGCGATCGCTACACGCTGTTTTTGACCACCAGAAAGTTCACTTGGATAGGCATCTTTTCTATTGAAAAGATCAACAATACGTAAATACTTTTCTACCCTTTTTTCAATTTCATTTTTGGGAAGACCAGATAGACGTAAGGGTAGTGCGATGTTTTCATAAACGGTAACGGTTTTAAGTAAATTGAATCCTTGAAAAATCATGCCGATCTTTTGTCTCGCTTTTGCGAGTTCTTTTGTCGATAAGGTTGTTAAATCTTGTTCGTTTACAATGATATTTCCTGTCGTTGGTTTTTCTAATAAATTTACACAGCGAATTAATGTACTTTTACCAGCGCCGCTATATCCGATGATTCCAAATACTTCGCCCTTTTTTACTTTAAGGGAAGTTGGTTTAAGGGCCTCAACATTCCCTTTTTTTGTTGTAAATACTTTGGAGACGTTTTTTAATTCAATCATTATAGTCAGCTCCTACCAAGACGGTAAAATAGAACCATCGAATTTTTTCTCAATGAAATCTTTTACTTCTTTAGATTGATAAGCTTTCTTTAACTTATTTATAACTGCATCATCTTTATTTTCAGTACGAACAACGACCCAGTTCACATATGGTGAATCTTTTCCTTCGCGGAAAATCGAATCTTTTGCTGGACTTAATTTTGCACCTAATGCAAAGTTTGTATTAATCGCAGCTGCCTTCACTTCACCTAGCTGCGTTGGTAATTGAGATGCCTCTAATTCAACAATCTTTAAATTTTTCGGATTTTCAATTACATCTTTTGCAGTCGCTTTTTCTGTAGCTTTTGGATCCACTTTTAAAACCCCTGCTTTTTCAAATAGCTTTAAAGCACGAAGCTCATTTGTTGGATCATTTGGGACAGCAATTGCGTCGCCCTCTTTTAATTCTTTTATATCTTTTAAGTTTTTAGAGTATATACCCATAGGGAATGTTACTGTGGAAAATACTTCAGTTAATTTCATATTACGTTCAGTTTTAAATACGTCTAAATAAGATTTAGTTTGGTAGCTATTTACATCGAGGCTTTTTTCATCTAAAGATACGTTTGGTGCTACATAATCATTAAATACCTTTACATCGATTTGGAGGCCATCTTTTGCTGCAACTTCTTTCACCTTTTCAAAAATTTGTTCATGCGGTCCACCTGTTACACCAACGGTAATCTTTTTCTCATCTAATGCTTTTACCTCTTTATCAGAAGTAGCACCGCATGCGCCTAACAACAATACAGCTCCACTTACAATACTTACTAATACCTTTTTCATCTATAATTCCCCCTTAATATACGTTCCAAAATAAAAAGCACCTCTCAAAAATAAGAGAGGTGCCGAATAGACGAAATAGGTTCCTCTCTTATCTTCCAAAACGAAAATCGTTCTGCAGGAATTAGCACCTTAGCTTATACTTTATAAGCTCGGTTGCCGGGCATCATCGGGCCAGTCCCTCCGCCACTCTTGATAAGAGTATGTGTATGTAGTTTTTAAATATGGTACTAATAGTAAATCTTACAAAAAGAATTGTCAATGTTATTTTCTGAATATATTTTATTTTAAGGTAATAGAAACATTACCTTTTTTATGTCCGGTCTCTACGTACGTATGAGCCTTTGAAATTTCTTCTAACGGGTAAGTTTTATCAATAACTGGCTTTAATTTTTCTTCTTCCGTTAGCATTTTTAGTAGAAGCATATCTTCTTTGCTCACTTTTGCCATCGTTCCATTGACCGACACGTATTTACCGTTAGCGGTTAATGCTTTCTTACAATGGGATTTTTTAATTTTTCCAACTGCATCAAATATAATATCGTAGCGTTCAGCCCGCTTTGTAAAATCTTCTTTCGTATAATCAATTACGTGATTAGCTCCTAAAGATTGCACTAGTTCAAAATTTGAATTACTACAAACAGCTGTAACGGTCGCGCCAAAATATTTAGCAAGTTGTACGGCAGCTGTTCCTACTGAACCAGATGCGCCATATATAAGTACTTGTTGCCCTTTTCTTATACGTCCTTTTCTCAGGAAGTGTAATGCTGAAGTTCCGCCAAAAGGAATAACGGCAGCTTCTTCATACGTCACATTGGTAGGTTTTAATGATATCAATCCGCTTTCATGTACACATGTATATTCTGCATAACCACCGACATTAAGCTCTGTTAATGCGAAAACTTGGTCTCCTTTTTCAAATTGAGTTACATCTGTTCCTATTTCTTCGATTTCACCAGATAGCTCCACGCCGAGTATAGGTTTTCTTGGTTTTTTAAAACCTAATATAATCCGCATAGGAATCCAAAATAAAAGGGGGCTATTAAAGCCGCGCATTCTACAATCTCCAGTTGTTACACTTGTTGCGTGAATTTTAACTAATACCTCATTCTTTTTTGGAGTAGGTTTCTCTAAATCTTGAAGTTTGAGAACATTAGGCGGCCCATACTTTGTGCAAATAATTGCTTTCATAATGACCTCCTGAATTTAGTTGTTTTTATTTACAACATATTTAAGTATTTCTTTAAACATGTTGTTATTCGAGAAATAAAGTTAAATAGAAATATTAAAAATTATATAGATTTAAAAGGAAAATAGATGATACCCTTTTGGAAAGGAGGGAGAATTATGAAAAAACTTATTTTAACCTCTAGTTTAGTCCTTGCAGTTATTTTAGGTGCAGGGTGTAGTAATGAGAAAACAACAAAGACGGATGAACCGAAAAAAGAAGCCATGCAGAAAGAAAAGGAATTAGCAGCGAAGGATGTTTTCAAGAAAGCGAATGAAGCTTTTAAAAATGAAGAACATGTAACGATGGCATATGATGTAGGGATAAAAGCTGAAGGAACAGAGATGGATGTACTAAAGGCTAAAATGCAATTAGAGCCAAAGAAAAAGAATTCGCGTTCTGAAATGAATGTTTCTGGTACAGATGTTGTAGTGTATGCTGTGGATGGTAAAGTTGCTGGTCAGGTGAAAAATCCTAAAACAGGAGAAGTTATATCTGTACCGGAGGAGCAATTAAATGCTGGCGGGATGAAAGTCACTCAAGATATTATAGATAATTTAGAAGTGCCAGCAGTAGTTTTAGATAAAATGAAGATGGAGAAAAGCGGAGATAAATATAAGCTGAAGTTTATATTAAAAGGGCAAGAAACAGAGAGCATGCTAGCTAGCATGGATGAAACGCAGAAGAAAATGCTACAAGCACAAAATGCAAAGATAGAAGAAGTGGATGCAGAATATATCATTACAAAAGATTTTAAATATGAATCAGCGAAGATAGATATGATTATGAGTAGTAATGGTGAGGATAAGGCACACATTATTACGAATGCAAAATATACATCGTACGAAAAGTTTGAGCCAATACAGCTGCCAGCAGCAAAGTAACAGTCTTGATGAGGGAGGGACCTAAAATAAAGGGTCGCTCTCTTTTTTGTTAATACTTTTTTAAAGGAAAATAGGTAAAATATGAAGAGGAAGAACGTTAGAAAAGGAGAGTGCCATTTGAAAAAAAGAAAGATAGCAGTTGTCATTGTAGTATATACAGTGTTGCTCGCGACTTCTATATATACATATAAAGAGAAACTAGAACATCCTATTATGAGCGATGTAGGAAAGTTGCTTCCAACGAAAATTAAACGTGTTGAAAATGCTGAGGATGAAAGTTCATTAAAAAAGTTAGTGCAAGATGCAAATGTTTCTGGAGAGAAGATTTCTATTGCAGGTATGCAACATAGCCAAGGCGGGCAGACGTATTATCCGAACGGTACGATGCTTGATATGAAAGGGTATAATGAAATATTAGAATTCGATCCGGAGAAGAAGAGGATTAGGGTGCAAAGCGGTGTCACATGGAATGACATTCAAAAGAAAATCAATCCATATGGTCTTGCAGTTCAAGTGATGCAATCTCAAAATATTTTTACTGTTGGTGGTTCATTAAGTGTAAATGTACATGGGCGTGATATTCGTCATGAAGCATTGATTGATACAGTAGAGTCGTTCAGATTGTTAATGGCAGATGGTACAGTGCGTAATGTAAGTAGAGAAGAAAATGCTGATTTGTTTCCGTATGTAATTGGGGGATATGGATTGTTTGGTGTGATTTTAGATGTGACGCTACAGTTAACAAACGATGAATTGTATGAAACGCATACGAAGGTACTAGATTATAAAGAATACTCTTCATACTTTAAGAATAAAGTGCGAAGGGACGAGAATATACGTATGCATTTAGCACGTATTTCTGTTGCCTCAAATTCATTTTTAAAAGAAATGTATGTGACAGATTATGTACTAGCAGAAGATCAACAGAAGTTGAAAGAGTACAGCAAATTAAAAGAAGAAAATATTATAGCTGCGCCGAAATTCTTACTTGGATTATCACGTTATAGTGACTGGGGAAAGGGCGCATTTTGGGATATACAAAGAAGTTATTTTGAACGTACAGATGGTAAGTACGAAACTCGAAATAACGTAATGAGATCTGATAGTGCTTTTATGGAATACGATAATCCAAACTTGACCGAAGTTTTACAAGAGTACTTTGTACCGATAGATGGTTTTGCAGAGTATATAGATGATTTGCGAAGCGTTTTAAATGAAGAGGAATTAAACCTTCTTAACATTACAATCCGCTATGTAGAAAAGAATGAGAATGCGGTGCTATCTTATGCGAAAGATGATATGTTTGCGCTTGTGCTTCTAATTAATCAAGGGCGTTCTGAGGATGAAATAAAGAAAACAAAAGTGGTCATTCAGAAGATGATTGATGTTACTTTAAAGCATAATGGAAGTTATTATTTACCGTATTATTCTTATCCGGAAAAGGAGCAACTAAAGAAAGCGTATCCTCGCATAGAAGAATTCCTTCAGAAAAAGAAGGAAGTAGACCCAGAGGAAAGGTTTGTGAATTTATTTTATAAGGAGTATAGCAAATGACATATAGAAGATTTGTGGCCTCACAAAGCATTATTATGATGGCGGGTAGCATGGTATTTCCTTTTTATATACTATTGCTTCGAAATGTTGGAAATAGTTTCTCGCAATTTGGCTGGGCGTACGGTTTATTTGCCTTAACTTCAGCTCTAGTATATCCGTTAGTTGGAAGAACCTCTGATAGGATAGGTGATAGAAAGTTATTAATTATATACGCATGGTCCATGGCTATATTAATGCTTTGTTTCCCTATTGCAACAGAAGTTTGGCATGTATACATTCTCCAAATTTTAATGGGTATTTTAGGTGCTGTGCAGCGTAATACGGAGAAGACATCGTTAGCACGAAAGGTAGCGCATAAGGAAGCTGGTTACGAAATTGGAAAATACCATGTATGGACATCAATTGGTGGCGGAGTAGCTATAATTGCAACTGGTTACCTAGTGGATTTCTTTACGATAGGGACTATTTTTTACATTGCTTCAGTTTTATATGTAGTGAGTGGAATTGTATTAAGTAGCAAAAAAATATAATCATACCCATTTTTACCTGATTACCCTTTATTTGTTATACTTATGGAGAAGACAAAAGAAAAGGGGACATTGCCTTTGATGAAATTTATAGTTTTAGCTATTCTCACTTTATTTTTGATTCCATGGACTAGAAGCGGTAATAAAATTCGCGCGGTGGATAAAGGAGGAAATGAGAAAGTTGTAAAGGGTAAGAAATCATCTATTTTAGTTATTCCTGTTTTATTTTGGATAGGTATTGCAATCTATGAATATTTTTGGCTAATTGATGATCGAGCAGATTCTATTCTTACTCATTATTCTGTTGCAGTAGCGATTTTAATTGGGCTTGTTTTATTCTCACAAGAGCAGGTAGGGAAATTAGAAGGTACGTTAAAAGGACTTCTAATGTTTGTTTTACTCGCAAGTTACGGCTATTTTGGTTATTTGCACGATATAGTAATCTCGCAAAAGAAATATGATTCGGTCGTGAAGGTAGAGAAAGATATTTCGGAGCCATTTACTGAAAATGACCAACCGTTTACAGTTCCGCCTAAAACAGCGGAAAATAAAATGAAAAAGGTATTTGGTGATATTCCGAAAGTAGCTTATTTTGAGCTAGGGGAATTAACGCCACAAATGGTAAATGGTGAAGCCTTGTATGTAGCACCGATAGAAGTTTCGGGATTTTTTAAAGCACGTAAAGCGGAAACAATTCCAGGTTACGTAACAATGTCAGGTACAAATCCTGATGCGGAAGCGAAATTACATCTTGGATATAAAATGAAGTATGTACCAAGCATGTTTTTCGGTAATAAATTAGAACGTGTTGTTCGAAAAGCAGAGCCAGATTTAGTTTTTAAAGGGAAACCAAAATTTGAAGTTGATGATAAAGGAAAACCGTATTATACAATGACATACGGTGAGTTTATTTCAGGAAGATCAGGGTTTGAAGTAGAAGGCGTTGTCGTTGTTGATGCACAAACAGGTGATGTGAAACGATATGATAAAGGGAATGCACCTAAATTCGTTGATGGTGTATTAAATCATGAAACAGCATCTACGTTAAATACGTACTTCGGAAAATATATTCACGGATTTTGGAATACGAAATTCTCACAAACTGACATGAAGATTCCGACTGAGTGGGGGACGAAGGAAGGCGTTACGCCAATCTTCGGAAAGGATGGTAAACTGTATTACTTTACAGATTTCACCTCTCCGAAAGAAGGAGTAGATTCTGCCCTCGGTTACTCATTAGTTGATGCACGTACAGGAAAGTTGTATTACTATAACGGAAAAGAAGTGAAGGGAATTATGGACGGTTCGGCTGCTACAGAAGTAGTGGATAATTCCTTTAAGAGAGAGAAATGGCATGGAACAATGCCGGTTATTTATAACGTATATGGTAAGCCTTCTTGGATTGTACCGGTTATTGATGACGGGGGATTAGTACGTGCTCATACTGTTATATATGCTTCTAATGCAAAAGTGTTTGCAACAGGTTCAACGCAAAAAGAAGCACTTGAGAATTATAAAAATGCGCTGAGTGGAAGTGGTGATTCATTTAGACCGACTTCAAATGGGAAAGAAGCGCAAAAAGAAGGTACTGTACAACGTGTGTATAAAGAAAAATCAGGTGAAAATACGATTGTGTACGTACTATTAGAAAACGAGCAAAAAGTATTCATGGTACCGGCGAAGAAATTCCCATATGCAATGTTTACAGAAGTAGGAGATCCAATTCAAATCACATATTTAGACACAGGAGAAATGATGGCATCTGTATCTAAATTTACAAATAGTAATTTGAAAAAGTAAAGCGATAGAGATTCTATCGCTTTTTTTACATTATTAAACAGGAAAATACGGTATACTTGACGTATATTTATGTTGTAACTATAATTGTTACGGTTAAGTAGTTATATGAAAGGGTGAATGGAAAAAGTGAATGAAGTTAATCACGAAGTATATAAACCTGTAAAAACAAACAGGTTATGGATGATTCTTGTATTAGGGACACTTACGGCAATTGGGCCATTATCTATTGATATGTATTTGCCTTCTTTACCAAAGTTAACGGATGATTTACAAACGAGTGCATCCCTTGCGCAGCTTACATTAACTGCTTGTCTGCTTGGGCTTTCAGTGGGACAGTTATTTGTTGGTTCAATTAGTGACATTTACGGAAGACGCAAACCTCTTATTATCGCTCTTATTATTTATGTTGCTTCTTCTTTACTTTGTGCTGTTGCACCATCTATTTGGAGTTTAGTACTTTTACGTTTCTTACAAGGTGCTTCAGGATCTGCTGGTATCGTTATATCACGTGCAATGGTACGTGATATGTATTCGGGTTCTGAAATGACGAAGTTTTTCTCACTGCTTATGCTAGTAAACGGAGCAGCACCTATTTTGGCACCGATTATTGGAGGGCAATTATTACAGTTCACATCATGGCGCGGCGTTTTTATCGTTCTTGGAGCAATTAGTGTATTCATGCTAATATCATCTACTTTCGTATTACGTGAAACATTACCTCCTGAAGAAAGAGAGACAGGTGGTTTGTCGGGAACGCTGGCGACATACGGAAAGCTTCTGAAAGATCGTTTATTTATGGGTTATGCATTGTCGCAAGGATTAGTAACAGCTGCAATGTTTGCTTATATTTCTGGTTCACCGTTCGTGTTGCAAAATATATACGGGGCATCACCACAACAGTTTAGTTTGTTCTTTGCAATTAACGGTATCGGTATTATTATTGCTAGCCAAGTTACTGGCCGCTTAGCAGGGAAAGTGAATGAGAAGACATTATTTGTTTCCGGTATTGTTATTGCGGCTGTTGGCGGTCTATCGTTACTACTTACAATCGTATTAGGAATAGGTCTAATCGGTGTTTTATGCTCGCTATTTCTCGTTGTATCAAGTGTTGGGGTTGTATCAACAACTGGCTTCTCGTTAGCGATGAGAAATCAAAAACAAGCAGCAGGAACAGCATCAGCTTTACTAGGTTTATTACAGTTCATTTCAGGAGCGCTTGTTGCACCGCTAGTAGGTATTGGCGGAAGTAATACAGCACTTCCTATGGGTGTTGTTATAGCTCTTTGTGAAATTGGTGCTGTGTTATGCTATTTATTCATGGCAAAAAGAAGTGAGCAGCAGTTTGAACTGCAACAAAAACAAAATTTAGAGGCTTAACAAAAAAGAGCTGATTCAAACATTTCTCTGAATCAGCTCTTTTTTTCATTTCTTTGAAATAACTCATACATATTATTCATGATCGCATCATATAAGAAAGCAAGTTTATCCCATACCCAGCGGTTACTGTCGACCTCTTTCTCCCCGCAGTCAATAATATCAGTATGATCTGTAATTCTATATGCCCTCTCAACGATAATAGGAGCAATCTTCGGTATGCGTGGAATTTCTTTTAAGACATCTGCAAAATTTCCAATGTAGACATGACCGATAATCTCGATTGTTAATGATTTATCCGATATATTTAGCACAGTATGAAATTGATTTGTATGTTGTTGTTTTAAATATTGGGCTAACTTAAATGGAGCATGTTGCTTTTTTAATACGCGGCGAAGGTTTTCTGTGTTTTCAATATGAAGTGATCTTTCACGAATAAGGACACGAATATCTTCTCCCATAAAAGGTATTGTATTGTACATAGGTGATTCTCCTTAAAAACTTAACTACGCTTGCGTTATGCATATGTAAGTCTAGCATGGTTTGTTCTCTATGTGTGCTTACAGTTTTGTAAGGTAGAGTGGTGAAGTTACTTGCATAAAGTGACGATAATGTGACAAAAATGTGTGTATATTTATTAAGAGATCATCTTAAGTGCAAAATTTAGGACGTTCTCGGTATAATAAAACAAGTGGAGATAAGAGAAACTGTAATTCGTAGTAGATGTAGATAAAAGGAGAATAAGAGATGAAGAAGGTTTTCGGTATTGCAATGCTTGGGGGTATGCTCCTTCTAGCGGGATGTAATGGAAATAAAGACACGAAAGATACGAAGGAACCGAAAGAAAAGGTAGAGCAATCTACTGAACAGACAGAAGATACGAAAGTGTATCGTGAGGTACATGAAAAGTATGATGCGAAGATGAACAAGGAAATTAATAAAGCGTTACAGTTATTTGAAGTGGCAAAAGAAAAGGGCGGTAAGGAAATAACTAATGCTAAATTTAAGGAAGACGTGCAAAATGTAACAACGGGCATGTTAGAAGATATAGATCATATGCGTAAAGAAATTCATGTACCGAAGTCGAAAGAACAAGAACATGAAATGTATGTTGGTTTCTTAAATGAATCAGAACAAGCGATGAAAAAATTACAGAAGTTAGCTAAAGAAGAAGATTCATCGTTGATTCGTGATATAGAAATTAATTTTTCAACAGCATCGACATACTATAAACGTTTTCAAACAGAAACGAAAAAATAACCTTGCGCATGCGCAAGGTTATTTTTTCTTCTTACCATCTCCGTCTTCATCCTCGCATACTAATACCTTCTGCTCTTCGTGAAATTCTGAAATTGTTTGTCCAGTAATATTATCGAAGGGTGTATAAAAAGAAGTGATACGTTTCTTTTTAATGAAGAGTTTATAGAAACCAATGATAACGAGTATGACAATTGTTAATGGCAATCCTATAGTAGCCAGAAGTAAGGGATCCATCTTATAACTCCTTTAAAGTAATTACCTTTATTATAAGTTAAAGTAGTGATTTTAAGAAATAATGCCATCAAAAACTGATTTTTCTAAATATATCCAATTAGATTGACTTTTCATTTTTTCAGAATTATAATTCAAAATATACAATTTGAACCAAATAATAATATAGCAATTTACTTATCCAGAGAGGTAGAGGGACTGGCCCTATGACACCTCAGCAGCGGGTTCTGTAATAGAACACCGTGCTAATTCCAGCAAGCAAGGCTTGAAAGATAAGTGATGGGCATAGTTTTATTAAGCCTTGATCTTATTTTTTAAGATCAAGGCTTTTTGTGTTTTAAGAAGTGGAAAAGGAGTAATAGGAACAAATATGTCAATAAAACAAAGTAAATTCATTTGTTTAGGGGGTTATCGAAGTGTATGTTATTAAAAAACTATCGGTTATGGTGTTTACGCTATGGGTCATTACGACAGTAACATTTTTAATTATGCATATTATTCCAGGGGATCCATTTTCGTCAGATGCGAAAATCTTTCCTGAAGAAGTGATACAAAACATGAGAGCTAAGTATCACCTGGATGAACCGTTATGGAATCAGTATGTTGCTTATTTGGATGGGGTAGTTCATTTTGATTTTGGTGAATCTGTTCAATCAACAGGTCAAGGTGTATCGGAAATTATAACAACTGGTTTTGGACCATCGGCAATTATTGGTTTACAAGCACTTGTTATTTCATTGTTAGTCGGAATTGCCGCAGGTACATTTGCCGCGCTATATCATGGGAAAGTGATTGATTATAGTGTGAGCTTGCTTGCGATTCTCGGTATTTCTATTCCTAGTTTTATTTTAGCGCCACTATTTATACAAGTGTTCGCCATCCAATTTGAATTACTACCAGTGGCGTCGTGGGGAACGTTTGAGCATACTGTATTACCTTCTTTCGCATTAGCGCTCGGGCCAATCGCAGTTATTACAAGATTTGTTCGCTCTAATATGATTGAAGTGTTGCAGAGTGATTATATTAAGCTAGCGAGAGCAAAAGGTATACCAATTAAGAAAATCATTATAAGACATGCTCTTCGAAATGCAATTGTTCCGGTACTTACATTTGTTGGCCCATTAATGGCTGGACTTTTAACAGGAACTTTCATTATTGAAAAAATCTTTTCAATTCCTGGTTTAGGAAAATATTTTGTAGATAGTATTTTTAACCGAGATTATCCGGTAATTATGGGAACAACCATTTTCTATAGTTCGCTATTAATTGTATGTATTTTTATTACAGATATCATTCATCGTATTGTTGATCCGCGTATTCGTTCTATTACGTAAGGAGGGGAATGTTTAAATGGGGGCTTATGAAATTAATGACCAGTTATTAACGAATGAAGAGAAAAAAGAATTAACGATAAATAAAGATCAGCAAACGATTAGCCGAAAAAAGGAAGTGTTTCGCAAGTTTATATCAAACCCTATAGCAGTTTTAGGGGCAGTGACGTTATTACTAATTATTGTTTTCTCGCTTATTGGCGAAAGTTTAACGTCATTTACTGCGAGTGAACAAGTAAAAGAAGCAACTAATTTACCGCCTAGTAGTGAGCATTGGTTCGGAACAGACGATTTAGGGAGAGATATTTGGGCGCGTACTTGGGCTGGTGGGAAAATTTCATTAACAGTTGGATTGGTAGCGGCAGCTCTTGATATAGGGCTTGGTGTACTTATCGGAGGTTTTAGTGGATATGTGAGAGGGCGTAATCGTCTTGGAACGTTAATTGATGAGTGGATTATAAGAGGGATTGAAGTGTTATACGGTATCCCATATTTATTAATTGTTATTTTACTATTAATCGTTATGAAACCAGGACTTTTTACAATTATAATCGCCCTTGCGTTAACGGGATGGATTGGCATGGCACGTCTCATTAGAGCACAAGTCTTGTCTTTAAAGCAAAGAGAATTTGTTGTCGCAGCAGAGCGATTAGGTACACCTCATATGAAAATTATATATGGGCATTTAATTCCAAACTTAACAGGGATTATTATCGTAAATTTATCATTTACAATTCCAGCAGCTATTTTCTCAGAATCATTTTTAAGTTTTATCGGACTTGGAGTACAATCACCAGCAGCGAGCTGGGGCACGATGACGAACGATGCACTCGGGACATTACTAAGCGGAGAATGGTGGCAACTTTTCTTCCCGGCAATCATGATTGCACTAATCATGTTCGCATTTAATGCGATTGGTGATGGTTTGCAAGATGCGATTGATCCGAAAATCGTAAAACGTAATCGAAAGGAGAAAAAACATGGCACAAATCTTATCTTTAGAAAACGTAACGTTGGCCGTTGAAAAAGAGAATAGTAAGCAAGCAATTGTGAAGCATGTTTCCTTTTCTATTAACGAAGGTGAAATAGTTGCACTTGTTGGAGAAAGTGGTTCAGGAAAAAGTGTTACAGCACAATCAATTATCGGCTTAAATCAAGAATCGATTCATATTGATGATGGAAATATATCTTTCCAATCAAAGGAATTAACGGATTTACAAGAATCAGAATGGAATCAAATTCGCGGGAAAGATATTTCCTTTATCTTTCAAGACCCGCTTTCATCTTTAAATCCGACGATGAAGGTGGGAAGACAAATTACAGAAGTAATTGTGCAGCATGAAAAGAAATCGAAAAAAGAGGCAAAAGAAATTGCAGTTAACTTACTAAATGATTTAGGGATACATGAAGCAGAGAAACGCTTTGAACAATATCCGTATCAGTTGAGCGGAGGTATGAGGCAGCGTATTTGTTTAGCAATTGCGTTTGCATGTCATCCGAAGCTCGTTATTGCAGATGAACCTACAACGGCGTTAGATGTAACAATTCAAAAACAAATTATGGGGTTATTAAAAGAGCGAAAAGAAAAACAAAATACGAGTATTTTATTAATTACTCACGATTTGGCACTTGTGCGTGAAATAGCTGACCGGGTGGTAGTTATGTACGGGGGCCGTGTTGTTGAAAAAGGAACGATAGGGGAAGTAATTGGCTCTCCTAAGCATCCTTACACGAAAAGCTTATTGCAAGCAATTCCAAATATGGATGATTCAGAAAAGGTACTTAGAGCAATTGAGGGAACAACACCTTCAATTGAAACGTTAAATAGTTTTGGGTGCCCGTTTGTGAATCGTTGTCCAGTAGCGATAAAAGAATGTATTCATCGTTTCCCAGAGAGAACAACATATTCTGAGGAGCATAGTTCACATTGCTGGCAGCATATTCTGGAGCATAATAAAGCGAAATCAAAAGAGAAGGTGAATGCTTCATGACGACAGATTTAATAGCTGTAAAACAAGTCACAAAAACATATGGAAGTAAAAATAAAGAAATTGCGGCGCTAAAAGGTATATCACTTTCTATTCCGAAAGGAACAACTCTTGGCATTATCGGAGAAAGTGGTTCAGGAAAAACAACACTTGGTAAGCTCATAGCTGGGATTGAAAAACCAACGTCTGGTGAAATTGATTATAACGGTCAAGTTGTTCACACGCTGAAGTCAGCTAATAAGCGGAATTTCTTACAGAAAGTACAGTTTATTTTTCAAGATTCCACAGCTGCATTAAATCCGCGCTGGAAAGTACGCGATAGCGTAACGGAAGGATATATTTCATTCAGTTTAGGCGATAAAGGATTGAAAGATAAAGTCGCAGGTGATGCACTAGAGCGTGTTGGATTAGATAGACGATATATTGATCGTTATCCCCACGAATTTAGCGGTGGACAACGTCAACGTATTGCCATTGCAAGAGCGCTATTATGTGAGCCAGAAGTATTAATCCTTGATGAACCAATTTCAGCATTAGATGTTTCACTGCAAATCCAAATTGTACATTTGCTGCAAAAGATTCAAAAGGAACAAGGCTATACATATTTATTTATCGCACATGATTTACCGATGGTTCACTATTTATGTGAAAAAGTGGCTGTCTTATACAAAGGAGAACTTGTTGAATTTGGAAATACGGAAGAAGTATTCCGTAATCCACAACATTCTTATACAAAAACATTATTAGCATCAACACCAAAAATTTCAGGTTAAAGGAGAATATAGGATGAAGAAGTTTTTACTGTTTGTCATTATGACTGTTTTAGCAATAACTTCTGTCGCTTGCGGTAAGAAAGAGACGCAAAAGGCAAGTGCTGGTAAGGGGGAAGGAGATCGATTAGTAACGAATATTAGTAGTGATCCATATACACTTGATTCCGCTATTGCGACAGATAGCACGTCAGGTTATGTAATTGGGCAGTTGTTTTCAAGTTTATATACGCAAGATAGTGATGGGAAATATCAAAATGAATTGGCGGAGAAAGAAGAAGTAAATGCGGATGGAACTGAATATACAATTCATTTAAAGAAAGATATTAAATGGTCAGATGGCTCTTCTATTACAGCAAATGATTTTGAGTTCGCATGGAAGCGATTATTAAACCCGAAAACAGGTTCTATGAATGCGACAGAAATGTATTTTATTAAAGGAGCAGAGGCATATAATACTGGAAAAGGTGAAGAAGGACAAGTTGGTATTCAAGTCGTTGATCCTCAAACATTAAAGGTAACACTTGAGCACCCAGTTGCTTCTATTAAACAAAAATTAGCAAGTTCATTATTTATTCCATTATCTAAAAAATCAATTGATGATAATAATAAATTAAAAACGGATCCAAAAGAGTTAATTACGAACGGACCATTCACGTTAAAAGAATGGAAGCATAACCAAGCTATTACAGTACAAAAAAATAAAGAATACTATGATAAAAAGGTAACATTAAAAGAAATTGAGTTTCGTATTATTCCAGATTCTAAAACAGCGTACCAATTGTACAAATCAAAAGAATTAGATTTGCTAAGTAGCTTACCACAAGAGATGATTGAAAAAGAAAAAGGAAACAAAGAATATAAGCGCGTTGCAGGATTCTCATCTTATATTTATTCGTTTAACGTAGAAAAAGAGCCGTTTACAAATGCGAAAGTACGTAAAGCATTTTCATTAGCGGTTGATCGTAAGTTTATCGTTGAAAAACTGTATAAAAATAATGCACAGGAAGCATATGCATTCGTTCCAGAAGGGGCAAAAACACAAGGTGGTCGTGATTTCCGTAAAGAAAAAGGTGATTACGTAAAATTCGATTCAGCGGAAGCGAAAAAATTACTAGAAKAAGGTATGAAAGAACAAGGCTGGTCTACATTACCTGAAGTAACATTAAAATTCACTACAGATACACAACATAAAAAAGTAGCAGAAGCAATGCAAGAAATGTTTAAGAAAAATCTTGGTGTAGATATTAAATTAGAAAATAAAGAGTGGAAGAGTTACATCGACACATATAAGCAAAGTGATTTCCAATTAGCTTATATGGGATGGGGCGGCTCTCTATTAGATCCACTTACTAAACTAGATTTATATGCAGGTGATGGTCCGAATAACTATGCAAAATGGCATAATAAAGAATTTGATGCTTTAGTAAAAGAAGCAGAAGTTGAACAAAATGAAGATAAGCGCTTTGACTTACTGCATAAAGCAGAAGATATTATGTTTACAGATTCACCGTTAATTCCAGTTATATTCCCTTCTGATTCCTATTTACAAAAAGGATCAGTATCTGGACTTCAATATTATGTTGGATCTAAGCCAGATTTAAGATATGCAAAAATAAAGAAGTAGGCAACCGCCTACTTCTTTATTTTATTTCGCGTTTATATTCTTTTTTCGTTCCATCAGAAAAGACAACTTCTAAATCGAATTTTTGGTAGTCTTTATCAAGTTTGAACACATTTACTACTTGATCGATTACTTCTTGGTCAGGAGTATCTTTATTAAATTTCAGCTCTTGTAGAAGAGGGCTTAATTTCGTAATAGCCTCGTCACCTGTGAACTTTACATCTGTTTTATGGTCTTCAATTTTTGCTTCCATTTTCTTATCCGCGGCTACATTTTTATAATCAGCTTCGTAGTCTTTCTTCGTATCTTGATAGTCTGCTTTTAAATCAAATTCATTAAAGTTTAGTTTTAAATCTGCAGGAGCCTCATTTTTTGCTTCTTCAGTTGTCTTTTTATTAGAAGTTGTATCTTCTTTTGCAGGAGCTTTACATCCTGTTAATGCAGGTACTAGCATAAGAGCTAATAAAGCTGATAGTAAAATTCTCATTATAAATTCCTCCTTATGTAACTTCTTTCTATACAAGTTTTTCCCAATTCCATGTAATTATGTATGTGTTGAAAATAAATTATTTTCTCATAGCTTTAAGGGTTAATCCGCAATTTAAATCAAAAATGATTTGTATGTATATGGTAAATTGAAGTTGTAAGGAGGTACTGAAATGCATGAAGAATATAAAGAGATGATAAAAAAAGCGATTGAATATATAGAGAATCATTTACATGAAGAGCTTACAACAGAAAGAGTGGCATTTCACGGTGCAGTATCGATGTACCATTTTCATCGTATTTTTCAAAGTTATATCGGGATGAGTGTAACGGATTATGTTCGTAAGAGAAGATTAACTCATGCTGCACAGGCTTTAGTATCGACTGAAAGAGCAGTCATTGATATTGCAGTGCAATATGGCTTTTCCTCACAAGAGGCATTTACTAGAGCTTTTAAAAGAATGTTTCAATTACCACCAAAAAAATATCGGAAGTACTTCCAGTCATTTTATATAGAAAGAGAGGGCGTTTCAATGGAAAAAGGTATACCGAAAGGATGGGTATTAAGTGGAAGTCATCCTGCTGAATATGAGATGGGTTTAGATTACGAAGTTGTTCATCAAGGAAAAGTATCTGCATATATAAAAGGAAAAGAGAATGTTACACACGGAGGGTTTTCAACATTAATGCAAATGTTCCGAGCGGATAAATATGTAGGTAAGAGATTACGTTTAACAGCATTTATTAAGAGTGAGAGTGTAAGAGACTGGGCGGGATTATGGATGCGAGTAGATGGAAAAGATACAGAGCCACTTGCTATGGATAACATGCAAAATCGCCCAATCAAAAATACGAATAACTGGCAATCGTACTCGGTTGTATTAGATATAAAAGAAGAAGCACTTGGTATTGCATTTGGTGTTTTATTATCAGGAGAAGGTTGTGTGTGGCTAGATAGTATTCGATTTGATGAAGTGGATGAAAAAATTCCTTCAACAGATTTGGCAGAAAACTTTTATGAAACACTCCTAGAAGAGCCGGTGAATCTGCAATTTGAAGAAATAGAAAATTAAAAAGTAAGGAGAAAAGATATGCTCGAATATGTAAAACTAATAAGTATTAATTTAGTAGTATCGTCTTGTATTATGGGAATTAACTATTTAATTAGCTATCTTTGGTCAGGGCATATACCTTCTTTGACGTGGAGAACATATTTGATGTTTATGGTTATATTTATGATGAGTTTTGGTTCAATACAAAAAGAGAGCTATGAAGAGAGTTGATAATCGTCCTTTTAGTCTTCTTAGTATTAATACATATGTATTTATCACTGCATTGGAAAAACAGGTTTGCCGTTCGGGGTTATTTCCCGCAACATACGCAGCGAATGGTTATTACACAATAATATTTGGTGGAGTTAATTTAGAGAAAAATATTATTTCGTTATTATTTATTATACTAGTTACATAATTGGTAGCGGGAATCGCTATAGGTATAAAAGGAATAGTAAAGGGAAGAGGTTTTGTAGCTAAAGACGTATAAAGTAAAAAAGGTATCCTTCATGTGGATACCTTTTTTACTAGCGTTTGTTATTTTGCAACTTCTGTCCACTTGTAGTTAAATTCACCGCCGAAGTCAGTTGTTACAAGTCCTTTAATAAATCCGCGTTGTAAGTAAGAACGGCCTTGTTGGTATAAAGGAGCGACAGCACCATCTTGTAATAAGATTTTTTCAGCTTGCTTCATTGCTTCAAAGCGTGCTTTTTCATCACCAGCTAAATCAGTTTTTACTTTACGAATAAGCTCGTCGTACTCTTTGTTAGAGTATTTATCGAAGTTATAAGCACTATCTGTTGTGAATAGATCTAAGAATGTAATAGGATCCGCGAAGTCAGGGCCCCAGCCATCGATTCCGATTTCGTAATCACCACTTAATAGTAGTTTTAACTGTTGTTTACGTGGTTGAGGCTTTAAGTTCACTGTTAATCCATCTAGATTCTTTTCTAATTCACCTTTTAAATATTCACCAGTCTTTTTAGCTAAAGCATTATCACTTGTTAATAGTTCAATTGTTACTTTGTCAGTACCAAGTTCTTGTTTCGCTTTTTTCCAGTTTTCTTTTGCAGATTTCACATCATCTTTTACTAGATTTCCATTCTCTTTACGGAAGTCATTACCGTCTGGACTTTTTGCGAATTTCGCAGGAACCATTCCTTCTGCTGGGATTGCACCGTTATTTAAAATTGTTTCTACGTAAGCTTTCTTATTCATCGCTTCGTTAATAGCAAGACGTGCATGTTGATTCTTTAATACTGTATTTTTTTGATTCAGTCGTAAGAATTGAATACCTACTTCAGCGCGTTCCTTGAAGTTTGAATCGTTCTTATACTTATCAACAAACTCCGCAGTTAAAGCAACACGATCAATTTGTCCTGAATCATATAAGTTAACTTCTGTAGACTTATCTTTAACGACATTGAAGTTGATTTCTTCTAGTTTTACAGTTTTAGCATCCCGATAGTTAGGGTTCTTCTTCAATTGGAAGCTTTGTTCATGTTTCCAGTTATCTAATGTGAAAGCCCCGTTGTAAATTAGATGCTTCGTTTCTAAACCGTATTTATCACCTTGAGATTTTAAATACTCTTCATTAATTGGTAAGAATGTTGAAAATGTCGTTAAGCTTAAGAAGTAGGGAACAGGTCGCTCCAGTTGTACTTCTACAGTTTTATCATCAAGAGCTTTAACACCTAATTGATCGATCGCTGCTTCTTTTTGATTTATTTGTTTTGCATTCTTTATATCGAAGAATAAGAATGCATATTCGGCAGCTGTTTCAGGATTTACGGCACGTTGCCAAGCGAAGACAAAGTCTTTTGCTGTAACAGGAGTACCGTTTGACCATTTCGAATCACGAAGATGGAAAGTATACTTTGTTTTATCTGGACTAATGTCAACCGACTCAGCAACACCAGGAATCGGTGTATTATCTTCTCCCATTGCATATAAACCTTCAAAAACATTTCGCATTACATTCATGGATTCCCCGTCCGTTGCTTTTGCAACATCCATTGTTGGAATTTCTGAAGCAAATGATAAGTTAATCGCTTGTTTATTAGGTGCTTTATCGTTTGCTTTCGCTCCGCTTGCATTATCTTTATTTCCTCCGCAAGCTGTTAGTAGTAGACTTGCCCCTAAAACAGATGCAACAACAGGTACAACTTTTTTCTTCATTGTTCTTTCCTCCCTAAATGTGTTGTTCGTAACGTCATAATGTCCATGTCTTGAAGTGTAGCTATAGAAGAAGAGAAAACCTATTATAAATATGTGTATATAGGTAATCGGGTGTTCTATATGTATATACAAGTTGAACTATAATCTATCGTTATATGTTTCAACTTAGTAGACATTACATTTTGATGGTAAAATATTTCGTTTCTTTGATTATTTAGAATATTAACACTGGAGAGAACTATATGTCAATAATAAAAAGTGGAGTGTTAATTTCTTGGAATAATATATTAAAAAAGCAGATTTCCTCGTATTAGGGAATCTGCTTTTAATATATTTTGCTAAAAAAACAATGGGTGTGGGTGGGAACACGATGATCCAAATTGCATTTTATCCCGCATTAACGGGCAGTTGATCCCCCACTGATTAAAGTTTCACTTTATTTTTCAATTTTTGCCCATTTGAAGTTTAATTGACCAGCAAAGTCTACTTGCACAATGCCTTTTACAAAGGATCGCTCTAAATAAGATTCGCCTTTTTGGTAAAGAGGAGCGATAACAGAGTCTTTAAACAATATTTTTTCTGATGCTAGTAACGCTTCCCAGCGAGCTTTTTCATCACCAGCCAAGGTAGTTTTAACCTTTTCAATTGTGTCATCAAACTCTTTATTAGAGTAATGATCTAAGTTGTAAGGGTTATTCGTTGTAAACAATTCAAGGAATGTAATTGGATCAGCAAAGTCAGGGCTCCAACCGTCAATTCCAATTTCGTAATCACCTTTTAATAAGAGTGAAACTTGTTGTTTACGTGGTTGCGGTTTTATATTTACTGTTAAGCCATCTAAATTCTTTTCTAGTTGTCCTTTTAGGAACTCACCAGTTTTCTTTTCAAGGTCACCATCACTAGTTAATAATTCTAATGTTATCTTTTCAGAACCAAGTTCTTTTTTTGCTTTCTTCCATAATTCTTGTGCAGCTTTTGTATCAACTTTTGTTAAATCGCCGTTTACAGCACGGAAGTCTTTTCCATCAGATCCCTTTGCAAAGTTTTTTGGTACGAGACCGTAAGTTGGTGTAGATCCATCATTTAATAGCGTATTTACAAAGGATTTTCTATCGATTGTTTGATCGATTGCTTGGCGTGCAGAAACGTTTTGAAGTACTTTGTTTTGTTGATTCATACGCAAAAATTGTACGCCTACGTTCGGACGTTCTTTAAAGTTAGCATCTTTTTTATATTTATCAACGAAGTCAGATGTTAGTTTTATACGGTCTAATTGTTTAGATTCAAATAAATTTACTTCCGTTGATTTCTCTTTTACAACGTTGAAATTGATTTCTTCGAGTTTGACATTATCTTTATCCCAATAGGTAGGGTTTTTCTTAAATTTAAAGCTTTGTTCATGCTTCCAATCGTTTAGTGTAAAAGCTCCGTTGTATAAGATTTTATTATCTTCTAAAGCGTACTTATCACCTTGTGCTTTAAAGAATTCCTCGTTGATTGGTAGAAATGTTGGGAACGCCGTTAAGCTAATAAAATAGGGAACAGGACGCTCTAATTCTACTTCAAACGTATGGTCATCAACTGCTTTTACACCAAGTTGATCGGCTGGAAGCTCTTTACTATTAATTTTTTTAGCGTTTTTAATATCAAAGAATAAAAAAGCATATTCAGAGGCTGTTGCTGGATCAACAGCTCTTTGCCAAGCGAAGACAAAATCTTTCGCTGTTACAGGTGTGCCGTTCGACCATTTTGAATCTCGTAAATGGAATGTGTATTTCGTTTTATCGCCACTCACTTCATGAGCTTTTGCAGCGCCAGGAACAGGTTTATTACCTTCGCCAAGATTGTATAAACCTTCAAATACGTTTCTCATTACCTGACCAGAATCAGTATCTGTAGCACGAGCCGTATCCATTGTTCGAATCTCAGTAGGTGAAGATAAGTTTAAAACTTGTTTACTAGGTGCCTCATCTTTTGCATTTGCTCCGCTCGCTTCGTTTTTATAACTACCGCAACCAGATAATAAAATACTTACTCCTACAACTGATGCAATACCGGGTACAAACTTCTTTTTCATTTGATTTTCCTCCTAAATAGTTAATAAGATTGGATGATGATGAGGGAAATGAAAAACAAAAAATCCCTCTTTTCGTATTGAGAAAGAGGGATTTCTACGTACAAGTTATGCACCCGTATATAAACGAAGTCCCTCATTCTATCTTTCAAGCACAAAGCTTGCAGGAAGTGGCACAGTATTCAAAATGAACCTGCTGCCGAGGTTTCAAAGGGCCAGTCCCTCCACCTCTCTTGATACAATGAGTAAACAAATAAATTTTATTAATTTTTGTGTTTCTTTGATAATTCAAAATATTACACCTTAGATAATGAAGTGTCAATCGAATGAAATATAGTTTAAATTTTCAGTTTTATTAAAAATAAAAAAACCACTGCATATGGCAGTGGTTTCCTTACTAAAAGTTAAAGTTATCTGGATCTGGACCAACGCGATGATTTTCATTTAAAGCTTGAATTGCTTTCATATCATCCGAGCTTAATTCAAAATCGAAGATGTTTGCATTTTCAATAATGCGGTGTTCTTTAATAGACTTAGGGATTGTTACAACTTCATTTTGTAGATCCCAACGTAAAATAACTTGTGCAGTCGATTTATTATATTTTGTAGCGATTTCTTGTAATGATGGGTGATCAAGTAGCTGCCCCTGCATTAATGGTGACCAAGCTTCAAGTTGAATGCTATGTTCTTTACAGAAAGCATGTAGTTCTTCTTGTGCCAAACGTGGGTGGTATTCCACTTGGTTAACCATTGGTTTAATTTCTGCAATTTCAAATACGTCTTGCAGATGATGAATATGGAAATTACTCACACCGATAGCACGAACACGACCGTCTTTATAAAGTTTCTCTAAAGCTTTCCATGATTCAGTGTATTTTCCTTTTACAGGCCAATGCACTAAGTATAGATCTAAATATTCTAGACCTAATTTTTCTAATGTAGTTTCAAATGCTTGTAATGTTGACTCGTAACCTTGATCACTATTCCACACTTTTGAAGTGATGAATAACTCTTCACGAGGAATACCAGATTCGCGAATTGCCTGTCCAACGCCTTCTTCGTTTTTATATATGGCAGCAGTATCGATGCTACGGTATCCATTTTTTATAGCTGCTTTTACAGAATCAATTACTTCTGTACCATCTTCAACTTTAAAAACACCTAAGCCGAACCAAGGCATTTTCACGCCGTTATGTAATGTTGTATAGTCGTTTAAACTTGTTAAAGTCATATTAATTCCCCCTAGCTTTTTTATTGGTCGCTTCAACTGCTTGTTGAATGACTTCTGAAAAATTATTTTCATATAGAACTTTTAAGCCTTCAGCCGTTGAACCTCCTGGTGTTGTTACTTGTTCGCGGAGCATAGCTGGATCCTGATTTTGCTGGAGCATAGCGGCAGAGCCAGCAATCATTTGAATGACAAGGTGTTTTGCTGTTTCCTCATCAATACCATAGCTTTTCGTTGCTTCAATTAAACCTTCAGCAAAGTGATAGAGAAAAGCAGGTGCACTACCAGTAACTGCGGTAAGTTGGTGAACTTCCTCTTCGGTACAAAACTGTGAGGTACCAATACCTTTTAAAAGAAGTTGTAACGTTTCATGATGTCTTTCATCTACGGAATTTCCCGTCGTGTATAAGGAGATAGACTTTCCAATGCCAGCAGCTGTATTAGGCATAATCCAGGCAACAGGTGTGTTTTCTGGGAGTCTAGCTTCTAAATAAGATGGGCCAATGCCAGCAGCTACTGTTACAACAAGTTGATTTGATATTAACGGAGATAACTCTGCTAATAGCTCTTCATGTGCAGAAGGCGGCATTGCTAAAACAATCGTATCTACAGATTTAATATGCTGCTTCCAATCCGTTGTAATCGAGAGATCATATTGAGTTTGTAATTGTGTTAGTTTTTCTCTGTTACTTCGGTTGGAAACAATAATTTCTTCGATGTATTCTTTACTTGTTGTAAGTAGTCCAGCAAATATAGCTTCTGCCATACGACCGGCACCAATAAATAAAATTCGATGTTTATTAGGCATATCCTTTATTCCTTTCTGATGAGAATATGTTATAAAAAACGATACCATTTTTAAGAGAATTTTGTAAAAAGAAACGGCTTATAGTAGAGGGAATACAATTGGAGAGAGGGCAGGTTATATAAAAAGGGCTATGAAGATTATTATATTTGAAAAATAGTTATAATCAAAAATCCCTGAAGCATTTATGCTTCAGGGATTGATAAATTATAAGCTTATGCTTTCGTCATACCAAGCAATACAGCGCCGCCGATAATTAAAACACTACCTAGTGCAATAAAGATCAATTGACGTTTTGTTTTCTTTTCACCTAAGAAGACAATCGCACCGAATGTTGAGATAACGATTCCAGTTTGAGATAATGGGAAGCTTGTTGCCACTCCAACACGTGGTAATGAAAGAAGTAAGAATAAGTTTCCTGTTCCCCATAGTAAACCAGATAAAGCATTACGCATTGCATATTTGTTAAATGGTTTATGTTTAGATGTCAGTACAACCGCACCAACAAACATACCAACTGCCTGTGGTAAAATAGCAGACCAACCATCAATGTTATACCAACGAATAATAATTACATATACAAGATAACCGAAAGTAGAAACAATTAAAGTAAGAAGTCCCTTTTTCAATTGTCCTGGTGGCTGTGCATTTTCTTTATCATCTAGTGATGTGAATACAACACCAACTACGATTAATAGGATTGCAATCGTTCCCAGAACAATCGTTGTAGTAGTAGTCCACTCACGAAAAGCGATAACGCCAAAGATAGAAGTTGCAACAAGTTGCATACCAGTAGAAATAGTTACAGTAGTTGAAACACCTAGTTTTTCAACTGTTTTTAATTGGTTTACTTGTCCTAAAGCCCAGAATAAACCTGAAATAAAGCCAACAATCAAGATTGTCATTGTTAAAGTTGGTTGAGTAAATACATACATAGTTGTTGCGAAGAATAGAGCACCGATTGTCATACCTACCGTTTGGCTATATGCACCACCGCCCATTTTTACGCTTACTAATAAGATGTTTCCCCATGCGATTGCAGGAAGAAGCGCTAATAAAATGTCCATTACAAGACTCCCTTCGGTTTTCTATACCAATATAATTACATATCGTTCTAACGATCGGTAATGCCCCACTAATAGAGTAGAAGATTACCGATCGCTAAAACAGGATGAAGAATTCACGATATAAATGCGTTTTCATTTCTTCATTTTTTGAAACACTTTCATATAATAACAGGAAATTACCTATTTTAGAAAGTGAATTCAAATAAAATGTATATTTAAATAAGAGGTAAAATTCAGTCGTTAATCAAATCATTTTATTTTTCGGGAAATAAAAAGCAACTTTTGTCGAAAGTTGCTTTAAGAAGTAGTAATTCTGCTATTAATGAGTTGAATACATAGTAAGAATAGAAGGGACATACTAATCGTTATGATTACAAGTGTCCAAGCTAGTTGCATATTACTTGCATCAATAGCCATATAAATCGCCGTTGGAATCGTCTGAGTTTTGCCAGGTATATTTCCTGCAAACATTAAAGTTGCACCAAATTCACCAAGTGCGCGAACAAAGCTTAAAATCATACCACTTAGTAACGCAGGAAATGCAAGCGGGAGTGTGACATGTAGAAAAACTTGGTATTCACTTGCACCAAGATCGCGCGCGCCATCTTCAATTTGTACATTTGCGATAGAAAATCCTGTTTTTGCTGATTGGTACATGAGCGGAAATGCAACAACTGTAGAAGCAATGATAGCAGCAGTAGATGTAAACATAATGGACTGCTGAAATAATGATTCAATCCACTTTCCAATGGGACTGTTATTTCCGAAAATGATAATTAGAAAAAAGCCGATAACAGTTGGTGGAAGCACCATTGGTAATAAGAAAATAGTTTCTAGTAGTACTTTATATCGCCACGAGGAGCGCGCTAATGCTCGTCCAATAATCGTTCCCAAAATCGTAACGATAATGGTGGCGCACGCAGCTACTCGTAAAGATAGAAAGACAGGTGACAGAATTGTATCAAAGCTCATAGCAATTATGGCAGGAGTGTAAATCCATATTTCTTAAAGATAGATTGTGCATCTTTTGACTGTAAATATTCATAGAATGAAGTCGCCTCTTTCTTATGCTTAGATTCCTTTATAATACCTAAAGGATAGTGGATTTGCTCATGAGAATTAGCCGCTGCCGCCTCTACAATTTTCACCTTGTCTGAAACGAGAGCGTCTGTTTTATATACAATACCAGCATCAACATTACCTGTTTCTACATATGTTAACACTTGGCGAACATCTTTTGTAAATACGATTTTATTTTGAACGTCATTCCAAAGATTTTCATGTGTGAGAGAAGCTTTTGCATATTTTCCTGCAGGTACGGATTCGGGTGTACCAAGTGCGATTTTCTTGATTTTCTCATCTTTTAAATCTTGAAATTTTGTAAGAGAACTATCTTGTGGAACGACTAGAACTAGTTCATTTCCAAGAAGGTTTTTCCCTTCTTTTTCATTAATGAATCCTTTTTTAACAAGGGTTTGGAATTTATCTTCTGCTGCAGAGAAGAATAAATCAGCAGGCGCACCTTGTTCAATTTGTTGTTGAAGTGCACCAGAAGCACCGAAGTTAAAAGAAAGCTTAATGTTTGGTTCTTTTTCTTTATATTGCTGTTCAATTTCTTTTAATGCATCTTGTAAACTTGCAGCCGCTGATATAGTCAGCTCCACTGATTCTCCCTCTTTAGCAGCTGACTTTTCTTCGCTTGAACAAGCTACACTGAATATAAGAAGAAAAGAAAGTATAAGTACCCCAATGGATCGTAATATAAATTTGTTCATAAAAAATCCCCCTTCGTTTACTAAATTAATTATAACTAAATATAACTAATTATAACTAGTTATAATTGAATATAATTTGAACGATATAGTTGTTTTTAAAAACTAGGAGAAATATTCTTTTCTTTGTTACAATGAAGGGAGAAAGTGAGGAATCGTCTATGGATCATCATTCCTACACAACGGAAGAAGTAGCAAAGCGATTAAAAGTATCAAAATTAACTGTATACGACCTAATTAAAAAAGGAGAACTTCCTTCTTATAGGGTTGGTAGACAAATGCGTATTGATGCAGCGGATTTAGAACAATATATCAAGCAAATGAAAACAGGTAAGGTGCAATTTACTTCTGTAAAGAAGTACGAAATTAGTAGTTCGAATACACGCATCATTAGTGGTCAAGAACTAACGTTAGATATGTTGGCAAAACATATAGAAAATCGTCTGCCAAATTCTAATATATTAAGAGCATATCAAGGTAGTTTAACGAGTTTAGTGAAGATGTACCAAGGAGAAGGAAGCGTCGTTAGTTTGCATTTATTTGATGGCGAAACAGGTACATATAATGTTCCTTACGTAAAACGTATTTTAGTTGGACAACCATATATTATGATTAATTTATTAGCGAGAAATGTTGGGTTTTATGTGCAAAAAGGGAATCCACAAAATATAAAAACATGGGCTGATTTAGCTCAGTCATCTATACGATTTGTAAATCGAGAAAAAGGTTCTGGTATTAGGGTGTTAGTGGATGAGCAATTGCGAATTCAAAAATTAAGTAAAGATATTAACGGGTATGAATGGGAAGAATCGAATCATCTTGGTGTTGCCTCGCAAGTCGCGAATGGAAAAGCTGATGTTGGGGTAGGTTCAGAAAAGTTTTCCCAAATTGTGAACGTAGACTTTATTCCGATAATGAAAGAGCAGTATGATTTAGTACTTCTGAAGAATAAAGAAAATGAGGAACTTATTGAGGTTATAAAAGGGATTTTGCAATCTGAAGAGTTTCACAATGAATTAAAAGCAATTGGTGGATATGATATAAGCAAAACAGGCCAAATTATATATGAAACAAACTAAAAGGCTGCTTGTCTATAAGACGAGCAGCCTTTTCTATATAAAGGGGGTTGGGGAAACAAAGTGTTAAACAAGACTTTGAGCAAGTGCGTAAATGAAAGCCGTAAGAAGAGCTGCGCCACTTGCAAGTCCGATAAAGTCTGATTTGTTGAAAGTAATGTTGTTCATTATAATCTCTCCTTATTTGTTTAATGTAGTTGCAACTGCTTTTGCATCGATAAGTGCGGATAGCACCATGCCCATTGTATTGAAAAATTTGTTTGTTTTCATTTTGTTCATCATGCGTATCCGCTCCTTTTCGAATTTTTGTTGCCCTGCTTCATGTCTTAATTATAGGGGAGAGGATGAATTACAACTATCGAATTAGCTTACGGAAGACTTACACTTTTGTAAGAAAAAAAGACATTCGTGTAAGAATGTCTTTTAAAGCATATTGATGTGATGATGCTCTTTAATTGTTTTTAAAAAGCTTCGCATCGAATTGGTCATGTAACTATCTTTACGGCGTATGAAAACAGTTGAAATACTACCGTATTTCTCGGGAATCGGATGACAGTGTACTTTACCTGCTGTAGAAAGATGCTGAACGGCAGACTGTGGTACGAGTGTAATTCCAAGACCGAGTGCAACACTGTTTAATATTGTTTCTAATATGTTAAATTCCATAATTCTTTTTGGTAGCAAACCTTCATCTTTAAGCCATCGTTCTAGCTTGGAACGGTACCCACATCCTTGATTAAAAACGAGTAGGGGCGTCGTAGTAAATTCTTCTATATGAAAAGCTTTATTTTGTGTAACAAGCATTAATTTCTCGGTACTAACATCGTATTGTTCAATTAGTGGGTGTTTTATTGGTCCTGATATAAAAGCACCATCTAATTGATGATCGAGTACTTCTCTAATAAGTTCTTCCGTTAGACCGGCTTGTAATGATAAATCGACATTTGGATAGCTTTTATAGTAAGAAGACAAAATGGTAGGTAATGTACTTACTGTTTCGACTGTACCAATTTTTAATATACCAGATGGTGTTTCACCATCTAAAAATACTTGTTTTAGCTCGTCAACATCTTGCAAAATTTTATTAACATAGACGAGCATTTTTCTACCTTCAGCTGTTAAAGTCATGCCTCGTTTATGACGGTAAAAGAGCGGTGTTTTTAATTCGTTTTCTAACTGTTTAATACGTGCTGTTACATTTGATTGTACGTAATTTAATTCTTTTGCTGCGCTACTTACACTACCTCGGTCAGCAACGCTCTGGAAGATTTGTAAGTCTCGTAATTCCATTGTATGCTCCCCCTTGATGTTAACTATCATTATAAATGATAGTTAACATCATTTTGAATCATTTTACGTGATATATTTTTTCTTTTACAATTCTCTTTGTGCAAATAGAAAGAAGTGAGGGATTGCGGTGAGAAGAAGTCAAATGATAATAGGTGCGTTGGCATGTTTAATTGCAAGTATGTCATGGGGAGCGATGTTTCCGGTTGCTGATCATGCGCTAGAATACATAGATCCGTTTTATTTTTCGTTTATTCGTTATGGGGCGGTAGCAATTGTACTGATTGTATTATTGCTAATGAAAGAAGGAAAGAAAGCATTTCGCTTAGAAGGAAGAGGAAAGTTACTCATCTTTTTTGGAACAATGGCGTTTACCGTATACAATGTATTAATTTTTCTAGGACAAATGTTAATGGGAAAATCAGGTGTAATGGTAGCTTCTATTATGGAGGCGCTTATGCCGATGATTTCAATTTGTATTTTATGGGGATATAAAAATATAAAGCCGAAGAAGTATATGATAACGAGCATGATTATCGCGTTTGTAGGGGCTGTATTTGTTATTACGAAAGGTGATATGAGTTTCTTTTTAACATTGAAAGATGATATGTTTTCACTAGCATTTATATTTGTTGGTGTTGTAGGCTGGGTTATTTATACGATGGGTGGTCAAACGTGTAGCGATTGGTCAACATTACGTTATTCAACATTAACTTGTGTATTTGGGACAGCAGTTACAGGAATTATAACTATGATCATTACCTCACTTGGATATGTATCAGTTCCAAGTATGGGAACGATTTCTGTTGTGAAGTATGATTTGTTATTTATGATGACATTACCAGGTATCGTAGCACTACTTGCTTGGAACTACGGTGTGAAAATTTTATCATCAATTAATGGTATTTTATTTATTAACTTTGTGCCAATTACTACGTTAGTTATTATGATGATGCAAGGGTATAAAATAACAACATTTGATATTGTAGGAACATTATTTGTTATTGCAGCGCTTATTCGTAATAATGTTTGTCAGAGAAAAGAAGAAAATATAAATAAACAAGTTTTACAAGAAGAGCAATTGCGTCAAGCTGTTTAATAGGCAACTGGAGGATTTTTACATGTTAGAAAGTTTATTGTTTTTCTTTGCTGCTGGAGTTGCCTGCGAGCTTGCAGCAATTAATCGAAATGGTCGTAAGAATATAAAACAACAAGCTGAACTGATACAGCTTTTAAAAGAATTGAAGGAAAGAAAAAATTAAAAAGACGACCGGCATAGACGGTCGTCTTTTTCTATATAAAGTGAAACTTTAATCAGTGGGGATTTTGTTCATTCCCCACTGATTATTAGCCCTCACCAATCGGGCGTTTACGGGCAGTKGATCTCTCACCTAACTTCTTTGCTACAGCCGAATTTTGAGGTGGGAGTCTTACTGCCCGCAAATAGCGGGATAAAGGGGAAAGGGGACACAAAGTTTATATAAGCGTAGCAGCGTAAATAAAAGCAGTAAGAAGAATCGAGCCGCTAGCTAGGCCTAAAAAATCTAATTTGTTAAAAGTTATGTTATTCATTATAAATTCTCCTTACTTGTTTAATGTAGAAGCAACAGCTTTTGCATCGATAAGAGCGGAAAATACCATGCCCATTGTATTTAAGAAATTGTTCGTTTTCATTTTGTTCATCATATAGATCCGCTCCTTTTCAAATGGTTGTTGTTACTTTCTGACTTAATTGTATAAGATAGTGGAGGGAGTCAATATCGAATTAGCTTACAAGAAAATTACACTTTTGTAAGAATTGAAATTTAACAATAAATACTTATTTTTATTACCAACTCCTAAAACTTAGTGTTATAATCGTTATAAGAAAATGATTATACTTCGGATATTCAGAAAGGAACGAAACAAATGTATAAACTAATTACATTTTCGTTGAAATATATATTTAAAACGGCTGGGAAAGTAGAAGTACAAGGGAGAGAGAAATTACCAGAAGGTGGCCCTTACGTTGTTGCTTGCACACATACAAGCTTTATGGACGTTTTAATGTTAGCAGCAGGAATGTACCCAACCCAAATTCATTACATGGCAAAAAAAGAATTGTTTGAAGGGAAATTTAAAAATTGGTTTTTTAAAAATGTAAATGCATTCCCTGTAGACCGTGCGAATCCAGGGCCAAGCACATTGAAAATTCCATCGCGTTTATTAAAAGAAGGAAAAGTAGTAGGGATTTTCCCAAGTGGGACGAGATCATCAGAAGACGTTTCATTAAAAGCTGGGGCTGTTACGATTGCAATGCGTTCTAACGTTCCGTTAATACCGGCCGCTTATGTTGGCCCATCAAGTGTAAAAGAATTGATAAAAGGAAAAAAAGCACAATTAGTTTTTGGAGATCCAATTCAAATTGATGCTGAAGAACAAATAGATCGAAAAACGGCTATGAAAATGATGACAGATGAATTAAATGCAAAGTTTGAAGAACTAAAGGAAGTTTTACAGCCAAATTAAAAGTAAGAAAAGACGACCGGGCATAGACGGTCGTCTTTTCTATTATTATTTATATAAAGGGGAAAGGGGACACAAAGTTATATAAGCGTAGCAGCGTAAATGAAAGCAGTAAGAAGAATCGAGCCGCTAGCTAGTCCTAAAAAATCTAATTTGTTAAAAGTCATGTTATTCATTATAAATTCTCCTTACTTGTTTAATGTAGAAGCAACAGCTTTTGCATCGATAAGAGCGGAAAATACCATGCCCATTGTATTTAAGAAATTGTTCGTTTTCATTTTGTTCATCATATAGATCCGC
>NZ_JBFUIN010000012.1:0-48810 GCF_056401855.1 Bacillus sp. P4_D3 | reverse complement strand
ACTAATAGATCGAGGACTTAACCATATAATATGAAGCAAATGTTATCTAGTTTTGAAGGAATATACCTTCAATAGTTTGGTGATGATGGCAGAGAGGTCACACCCGTTCCCATACCGAACACGGAAGTTAAGCTCTCTAGCGCCGATGGTAGTTGGGACCTTGTCCCTGTGAGAGTAGGACGTCGCCAAGCAAGATAAAAACACAAGTCTTTTGACTTGTGTTTTTTTGTTTTTAAACAGTACACGAAAGAAGTAAAGGGAATACATAAGTAATACAAACACGTTGCCCAAGAATAAATCATATTATATAAGAAATTGATGTATATTTTCCGGAAATTTGTTAAGGAATAGAGGTATATAATATGTTTACTTAAAAAGGGAGGAAAGATTATGAAATTACCAAGTGAAATTTGCATCGTTTGTGAGACAAAAAGAGGAGAAGGAATATATGTATATAATARTTTAATATGTTATGAGTGCGAAAGAAATCTGGTGAATACTGAAACAAATGACCCAAAGTATATACATTATTTAACACAACTGCGAAAATTAGAAGTATCATATTTTTAAATAGGCATTATGCCTATTATTTTTTTTGCCCTAATATCTGTATAATAGATACAGAATGAATAATAAGGAAGAGATGTATATGAATCAAAATCGTATGCCTTTATATGAGGCGTTAATGGAATTTAAAGAAAGGCGACTACTATCTTTTCATGTTCCGGGTCATAAGAATGGTTTAAACTTCCCTAAGAAAGCTTCAGGGGGGTTTAAGGACATATTATCGATTGATGTAACAGAGTTAACAGGATTAGATGATTTACATAGTCCGTTTGAATGTATAGATGAAGCACAGCAATTATTAGCTGAAGTATATGGCGTGCAAAAAAGTTATTTTTTAATTAATGGTTCAACAGTTGGAAATTTAGCAATGATTTTGTCTTGCTGCGGCGAAAATGATATTGTCCTCGTACAAAGAAATTGTCATAAATCAATCATTAATGGTTTGAAATTAGCAGGGGCGAATCCGGTCTTTTTAAACCCATGGATTGATGAAGTACATAACGTACCAGTAGGTGTTCATGATGACATTATTAAGGAGGCAATTACAAAGTATCCAAATGCAAAAGCACTTATTTTAACACATCCTAATTACTATGGTATGGGAATTGATTTAGAGGCAAGTATCGCTTACGCACATGCACATAAAATTCCTGTTCTAGTAGATGAAGCCCATGGGGCACATTTTTGTATAGGGGACCCCTTCCCGAAGTCAGCATTAGTTTATGGTGCGGATATTGTGGTTCATTCCGCACATAAAACATTACCTGCGATGACAATGGGATCTTATTTACATATAAATAGCCGTTTGGTGAGCGAAGAAAAAGTTTCCTCCTATTTAAGTATGCTACAATCTAGTAGCCCATCGTATCCAATTATGGCTTCTCTTGATATAGCACGTTTTGCAATAGCAGTTATAAAGGAAGAGGGTCATGATGAAATTGTTGAGTTTTTACGCCGATTTAAAGAAGGCTTGCAATCTATCCCACAAATAGCCATCTTGCAATATCCATCGCAAGACGAATTAAAGGTTACGGTGCAAACTCGCTGTCAGTTATCGGGGTATGAATTACAGTCTGTATTTGAAAAGGTCGGTATATATACGGAAATGGCAGATCCATATAACGTCCTATTTATATTACCGTTACAAGTAAATGAGGGGTATATGAAAGCTATAGAGATAATTCGAGTAGCTTTGCAGCAATATAAGGTAAAAGACAAGACAGCATCAATTCGTTATACTTATAAAGGGGAAATTTCCCCTTTACCGTATACGTATAAACAATTAGAGAGATACGAAACGAAGTTAGTATCTCTAGAAGAAGCCGTTGGTATGATAGCGGCAGAAATGGTGATTCCGTATCCACCTGGAATTCCATTGATCATGTATGGAGAGAGAATTACTCAAGAACATACAAAGCAAATTACTCATTTAGAGAAAACAGGGGCTCGTTTTCAAGGTAGTACGAAATATATGAACGTGTATGATATAGAAAGTAGGTTTTAGGATGAAGGGATTATTTGTAACAATTGAAGGGCCAGAAGGTTCGGGTAAAACAACATTAATTAAAAGTTTATTACCATATTTTGAGCAAAAGGCACAAAAGGTAATGGCGACCAGGGAACCGGGTGGTATTGCAATTTCTGAAGATATTAGAACAATTCTACATAAACAAGAGTATACGATGATGGAGGCACGTACAGAGGCGCTCTTATATGCTGCTGCACGTAGACAACATTTAGTGGAAAAAGTTATGCCGGCACTTGAGGAAAACTATCTTGTACTATGTGATCGTTTTATAGATAGCTCTTTAGCGTATCAAGGGTATGCAAGAGGCTTAGGTATGGATAAAGTATTTGAAATTAATCGTTTCGCAACGGAAGATTGTATGCCTAGTTTAACAATCTATTTAGATATTGAGCCAGAGGTAGGTTTAGCACGAATTGAAAAAGATGCAGGACGTGAAGTAAATCGACTAGACATGGAAGATATCTCTTTCCATAAACGTGTGCGTGAAGGGTATTTACAAGTTGTAGAGCGTTTTTCTAATCGCATTGTATTAGTAAATGCTGATCAACCAATGAAAAAACTTATAGAAGAAGTTGTTCAGATTATAGAAGATAAATTGTTATAATAGAAGGAAAGAATGAAATAAGTGAGGTATGCAGTATGATAAATACGTGGGAGCAGCTTTCTGCTATACAGCCCATCGGTGTCAAAATGTTGATGAATAGCATTGCAAAAGAGCGTATATCCCACGCTTACTTGTTAGAGGGAGGGAAAGGGACTGGGAAGTTCGCCACAGCAATTCAAATGGCAAAAAGTTTCCTCTGTTCACAAAGAAATGGTGTAGAGCCTTGTCATGTATGTACGAATTGTCGCCGAATTGATTCAGGTAACTACCCAAACTTACATATTGTAAAACCAGATGGATTATCTATTAAAAAACAGCAAATTCACGATTTACAAGAAGAGTTTTCAAAAACAGGATTAGAAGCAAATAAAAAAGTATATATTATTGAGCATGCAGATCGTATGACAGCAAATGCAGCGAATACGCTTTTAAAGTTTTTAGAAGAACCAAGTAGTGATACAACAGCTATTTTACTTACTGAACAAAGTCATCAGATTTTAAATACAATTTTATCTCGTTGTCAAGTTGTTACATTTAGACCGTTGCCTACAAAATCTTTAATTAAGAGATTAGAGGAAGAGGGTATTACAGTTTCTTTATCTACACTTGCTGCGCAGCTTACAAACAGTTTTGAAGAAGCTTTATTAATGTGTAATGATGAATGGTTTGCACAAGCGAGAGCTTTAGTGATAAAATTATGTGAAGCGCTCGAAAAAGATAAGGCCTCTATTTTTTTTGTACAAGAAAAATGGGGGAAGCACTTTGGAGAGAAAGAACAATTACAGCAAGGCTTAGATATGTTACTCCTTATTTATAAGGATTTATTATATGTTCAACTTGGAGAAGAAGATCGTCTTGTTTTTCATGAGCAGAAAGAGATGTTTGAATCCTTTTCTTATGCTCAGAAGCGCATTGTATCAGCTCTCTTTAATATATTAGAGGCAAAAAATAGAATCAACGCTAATGTAAATGCGCAGCTTGTGTTCGAACAGTTAGTGTTGCGGTTGCAGGAGGGATGACCGTTTTGTATGATGTAGTAGGTGTTCGCTTTAAGAAGGCCGGAAAGGTATATTACTTTGATCCAAATCAGTTCGATATCTCAGAAAATGAGTTTGTAATTGTAGAAACGGTAAGAGGTATTGAATACGGAAAAGTAGTTATTACCAAAAAGCAAGTTGATGAAAACGACGTTGTATTACCGCTTAAAAAAGTTATTCGTATTGCAAATGAAAATGATCGTACCATTGTTGAAGAGAATAGGCATGCTGCGAAAGAAGCATATCAAGTTTGTCAACAAAAGGTAGGAGAACATAATCTTGATATGAAGCTTGTAGATGTAGAGTATACGTTCGATCGTAATAAGATTATTTTTTACTTTACTGCGGATGGTCGGATTGATTTCCGGGAACTAGTGAAAGACTTAGCGGCAATTTTTAGGACAAGAATTGAGCTGAGACAGATAGGTGTTCGTGACGAAGCAAAAATGCTTGGTGGTATTGGTCCATGTGGTCGTATGCTTTGTTGTTCTACTTTCTTAGGAGATTTTGAACCTGTATCCATTAAAATGGCAAAGGATCAAAATTTATCATTAAATCCTGCAAAAATCTCTGGTTTATGTGGTCGCTTAATGTGTTGCTTAAAATATGAGAATGATGAATATGAGGCAGCAAAGGAACAACTTCCTGATTTAGATCAACGTATACAAACACCGCAAGGTACTGGCCGTGTTATCGGATTAAATATTTTAGAAAGATTAATTCAAGTGGAACTAGTAGACAAGGAACGGATAGTAGAATATACGTTAGATGAATTAATTAATAAAGGGGTCGTTTCGAGTCAAACCACAGATTAATGAGGTGGGTGCTTGTGGAGAAAAAGGATATTTTTGCATCGGTTTCTAGTATGGAAGAGCAAATTGGACATTTATACAAACAGTTGGGAGAATTAAAACAACATCTTGCAGAATTATTGGAAGAAAACCAACATATAAAAATGGAAAATGAAAATTTGCGACATCGTTTTGAAGAAGTGCAGAACAAGGAAAAACAAAAAACTCAAAAACGCAAAGAAATGAAGGCGAAGACAGATATTGGTGAAGGCTACGATAACCTAGCGAGACTATATCAAGAAGGTTTTCATATTTGCAATCTACATTATGGAAGTGTACGTAAAGAGGGAGATTGTTTATTCTGTCTGTCATTTTTAAATAAAAAGTGAGATTACCTTTCCAATATAATTGGAAAGGTAATTTTTTATACACGAGGGTAGAATGAAATTTATTTTTACATTAATAGAGGATGAAATAGGGTAGGTTAAGTGTAAGAAAGGGAGCAATATATGAATTTATATGAAGATGAGCGTTTAGATTACTTATTAGCGCAAGATATGAAGATTGTACAAAGTCCATCAGTATTTAATTTTTCTTTGGATGCCGTTTTACTTGCAGATTTTGCTTGGGTGCCAATTCAAAAAGGTAATTTACTTGATTTGTGTACAGGTAACGCAGTTATCCCTCTTTTATTAAGTACAAGGACAAAAGGGAAAATTACAGGTGTAGAAATCCAAGAGCGCTTATATGATATGGGAATAAGAAGCGTTCAATACAATAATTTAGAAGAAAGAATTCATTTAATCCATGGAGATTTGAAAGATATGCCGGAGAAACTTGGACGTCATCAATATGATGTTGTAACATGTAATCCTCCCTATTTTCAAACACCACAAACTTCTGAGAAGAATATCAATGAACATTTAGCGATAGCTCGTCATGAAATTATGTGCACATTAGAGGATGTTGTATATGCAAGTAGCCAGTTAGTGAAACAGGGTGGGAAAGTAGCATTTGTACATCGTCCAGGTCGTTTACTCGACATCGTCACATTAATGCGTAAATACAAAATCGAACCGAAACGTGTGCGATTTGTTTATCCTAAGGCTGGTAAAGAAGCGAATACATTGTTAATTGAAGGAATTAAGGATGGGAATGCAGATTTAAAAATCTTACCACCTCTTTTTGTATATGAAGAAAACAACGAATATACAAAGGAGCTTCGTTCAATTTTATATGGAGAAGAATAAGCATTGTTTTTATGTGGTGGAGTGTTCTGATGGAAGTTATTATGCTGGATATACAAATCATATAGAAAAACGGATTCAGACCCATAATAGTGGAAAAGGTGCTAGATATACCCGCGCTAGGCTTCCAGTTGGTTTAAAATATGTAGAGGATCATGAGGATAAACGAACGGCTATGCAAGCTGAATATCACTTTAAACAGTTAACGAGGAAACAAAAAGAAGAATATATGCAAAAAGGAGAACGCTATGTGGCAGCAAAAAAGCTTTCAGCAAAATGAAAAGGGAGTTTTATATTTAGTACCGACTCCAATCGGAAATTTAGAGGATATGACATTTCGGGCAATCCGAATTTTAAAAGAGGCAGACATTATTGCTGCGGAAGATACAAGGCAAACGAAGAAACTTTGTAATTACTTTGAAATTGAAACACCAGTTATGAGTTATCATGAGCATAATAAAGGAGTAAGTGGACGGAAAATTTTAGATAAGTTAGAAGAAGGTAAGACTGTAGCCATTGTGAGCGATGCTGGTATGCCATGTATTTCAGATCCTGGTTATGATATCGTTGTAGAGGCTGTAGCAGAACAATATCATGTTATTCCGCTTCCTGGGGCAAATGCGGCTCTTACAGCATTAATTGCATCAGGACTTGAGACAAAACATTTTTATTTCTATGGTTTCCTGCAAAGAAATAAAAAGGGACGTAAGCTTGAATTAGAAAAACTACGCTATATTCCAACTACAATGATGTTTTACGAGGCACCGCATCGTTTAGATGACACTTTAATCTCTATGCAAGAAGTATTAGGAAATAGGGAAATCGTATTATGTCGTGAGCTAACGAAAAAATTTGAAGAGTTTATTCGTGGAACAATTGAAGAAGCGATTGAGTGGACGAAGCAAAATGAAGTTCGTGGTGAGTTTTGTATTTTAGTAGCAGGTTCAACAGAAGAACCTACTCAAGAAGAACAATGGTGGGAAGCTATTTCAGTATATAATCATATTGAACATTATATAAATGAAAAAGGTATGAATTCAAAAGAAGCGATTAAAACAGTTGCTAAAGACCGAGATTTGTCGAAACGTGAGGTATATCAAATCTATCATGTTGATAAAAAATAAGCTTCTCATAATTGAGAAGCTTATTTTGCTGTTTCGATATAATCTTGAAGTTCGTTTAAGACCTGTTCAGCGCCTTCTTTACTTAAGATAATTTTACCTTCAGCTAAAGATAGGTTACCATCAGATACTTCACCAGTTACTTGGCAAGTCATGTTTGGTTTATATTTCTTTAAGATGATTTTTTCTTCATCCACGTAGATTTCAAGAGCATCCTTTTCTGCAATACCTAAAGTACGGCGTAATTCGATTGGAATTACTACACGACCTAATTCATCAACTTTACGAACGATACCAGTAGATTTCATAATTCTTTTCCTCCTAAATAAATAGTTTATAAGTTTCGAGTCTATTTTTTGATTCGTCATTTTTCGACAAAATACCCTATGGACATATGATACCAATCATTTACATTTCCGTCAATTCTTAAATTCTATATTTTTAAAAAAGATTTATAGATTTTTATACTTCTTATATATAATAGAATGTGAGTCATTTCTATAATTGTTTCGTATTATTTTTTTATAATATTTATACTTTTCAAAAAAAATATTGTATATTTTTTTTGAATATGAGTAATAGATGATAAAGATATCGAGCATTAACTCGTTTTTATCCCGCATTAACGAGCAGTAAGACTCCCACTTCAAAATTTAGCCGGAGCAAAGAAGTTAGGTGGGAGATCAACTGCTCGTAAAAGCCCGATTGGTTCAACTAATAATCCATGGGGGATGAACCCTCCCCACGGATTAAAGTTTCACTTTATATATGAGTTTTTGATATACTGTTTATAAATACATATGAGGTTATTCGGGAGGTCCAAAACGATGAAAGAGGAAAATAAGTCCTTTTATATTACTACCCCAATTTATTATCCAAGTGGAAAGTTACACATTGGACATGCTTATACGACAGTAGCAGGAGATGCGATGGCACGATATAAGCGTATGCAAGGATACAATGTTCATTATTTAACAGGAACTGATGAGCATGGACAGAAGATCCAAAAGAAAGCAGAAGAACTAAATGTTACACCACAAGCATATGTGGATAACATTGTATCAGGGATTAAAGAACTTTGGGAGAAGATGGATATCTCTTATGATGATTTTATTCGTACAACTGAAGATCGTCATAAAGATGTTGTTGAGAAAATCTTCAAGCAGCTAGTAGATCAAGGTGATATTTATCTTGATGAATATGAAGGTTGGTATTCTGTACAAGATGAAACATTCTATACAGCGCATCAATTAGTAGATCCAATTATGGAAGGTGACAAAGTAGTTGGTGGGAAAAGCCCAGATAGTGGTCACGCTGTAGAACTTGTTCGCGAAGAATCGTATTTCTTTAGAATGGGTAAATATGTAGACCGACTATTAAAGTTCTATGAAGATAACCCTCATTTCATTCAGCCGGAGTCCCGTAAAAATGAAATGATTAATAACTTTATTAAACCAGGATTAGAAGATTTAGCTGTTTCTCGTACTTCATTTGACTGGGGAGTTCGTGTTCCAGGTAACCCAAAACACGTTATTTACGTATGGGTAGATGCGTTGTCTAATTATATTACTGCATTAGGATATGGAACAGAAAATGAAGAGAAGTATAAAAAATTCTGGCCAGCAGATGTCCATTTAGTTGGGAAAGAAATCGTTCGTTTCCATACAATTTATTGGCCAATTATTTTAATGGCTTTAGATTTACCACTTCCGAAGAAAGTCTTTGCTCATGGCTGGATTTTAATGAAGGATGGAAAAATGAGTAAGTCAAAAGGAAACGTAGTAGATCCAGTTACACTAATTGATCGTTACGGATTAGATGCATTGCGTTACTACTTACTTCGCGAAGTTCCGTTTGGATCTGATGGAGTATTCACACCAGAAGGATTTGTTGAGCGAATCAACTTTGATTTAGCGAATGATTTAGGGAACTTATTAAATCGTACAGTAGCTATGATTGATAAATACTTTAATGGGGAAATCCCTGCATTTAAAGCAAATGTAACTGAGTTCGATGAAACGCTAGTGACATTTGCCAAAGATACATTGAAAAAAGTAGAAGAGGCAATGGAGAATATGGAGTTCTCTGTAGCGTTAAGTTCCATTTGGCAATTAGTTAGCCGTACGAACAAATATATTGATGAAACGCAGCCATGGGTATTAGCGAAGGATGAGAATGATCGTGAAAAACTTGCGTCTGTAATGGCCCACTTAGCTGAGGTACTTCGTCAAACAGGTATTATGCTTATGCCATTCCTAACAGTAGCACCAAGTAAGATGTTTGCTCAACTTGGGCTTACTGAAGAGGCGCATAAATCTTGGGAAAGCCTATCTACAATTGGATGTATTCCAGCTGGAACAAAAGTAGAAAAAGGAAACCCTATTTTCCCTCGTTTGGAAATGGAAGTAGAAGTGGGGTATATTAAAGAACAAATGCAAGGTTCTGCTCCTAAAGTAGAAGAGAAAAAAGCAGAAGAACCAAAGGCAGAAGAAATTACAATTGATGATTTCTTTAAAGTAGAATTACGAGTAGCTGAAGTAATATCTGCTGAACCTGTGAAAAAAGCAGATAAGTTGTTAAAAATTCAGCTTGATTTAGGTACAGAGAAGCGTCAAGTGGTTTCTGGGATTGCTAAATTCTATTCCCCAGAAGAACTAAAAGGTAAAAAAGTTATTTGTGTAACGAATTTAAAACCTGTAAAATTACGTGGTGAATTATCACAAGGTATGATTTTAGCAGGTGAAGAGAATGGCGTATTGTCATTAGCATCAATTGACCAAAATTTACCAAACGGTACAAAAATCAAGTAATTGAGACAAGAAAAGAGATGTTTCACGTGTAACATTGGTGAAGCGTCTTTTTTCTTTTTACATTCCCTTTTTTTGCATTAAAATTGTAGTATTGTTATCGTTAAGTTAGAAAGAGCGTAGTTTTCTATGAGAGAATTGATTTCAATATAAAAGGAGCTATTTATTATGTTGTTTGATACACATTCACATTTAAATGCAGAGCAATTTGAAGAAGATTTACAAGAAGTTATCGCGAGGATGAAAGAAGCGGGAGTTACCTATACAGTTGTTGTTGGATTTGATGAAGTAACGATAAAGAAAGCAATTGAATTAGCAGAGGATTATGATTTTATTTACGCTGCAGTTGGATGGCATCCCGTTGATGCAATCGACATGAATGAAGAACATTTAGCTTGGTTAGAAGAATTAGCTGCTCACCCTAAAGTAGTTGCCATTGGAGAAATGGGATTAGATTATCACTGGGATAAGTCTCCAAAAGAAATACAGAAGGAAGTATTCCGTAAACAAATTGCATTAGCAAAAAAGGTGAAATTACCGATTATTATACATAACCGCGATGCAACTCAAGATATTGTTGATATCCTAGAGGAAGAGAATGCAGCTGAAGTAGGAGGCATTATGCATTGCTTTAGCGGTAGTGTAGAAGTAGCGCAGCGATGTGTCGATATGAACTTTTTAATTTCATTAGGTGGGCCAGTAACATTTAAAAATGCCAAGAAACCGAAAGAAGTTGCTATGGAGATTCCGTTAGAAAAATTATTGATAGAGACAGATTGTCCATATTTAACACCACACCCATTTCGAGGGAAACGAAATGAACCGAGTTATGTAAAACTGGTAGCAGAAGAAATTGCGAATTTAAAAGGAATTTCTTATGAGGAAGTAGCACAAACAACAACAAAGAATGCCAAAGCCTTATTTGGTGTTGAATAAAAAAGAATGGGGAGTCCCATTCTTTTTTTGTTTTTTGAGAAGAGAGATAATAGAAATGATAAGAACCCACTATTTACTCATAACATAAGTGTAGAAATATTGCGGATAAATTAAGATAGAGATAGAAGTGTTACAATAAGGGGAGTGAACAAAGATTTTTCTCTTCTACTTTTTAAAATGTAAGATTGGGAAAATAATAATGGAAAAGTCGTCATTTTTTTGTTTTACTAAGTAGAGATGAAATGAGTGTGGAGGCAAGCATGAAAATTAAAGAGATTATCGTTGTAGAAGGTAAAGATGATACAGTTGCGATTAAACGTGCTGTTGATGGAGATACAATCGAAACGAACGGTTCAGCAATCGGTGATCATGTTATTGAGCGAGTGAAATTAGCGCAGCAAAAACGAGGCGTTATTATTTTCACAGATCCAGATTATCCTGGAGAGCGTATTCGAAAGATTATTTCTGACAAGGTTCCTGGATGTAAGCATGCTTTTTTACCGAAGGAAGAAGCACTTGCGAAAAGGAAGAAAGGCGTTGGAATCGAACATGCTTCTAATGAGTCGATTCGCCGTGCTTTAGAGAATATACATGAAGAAATGGAAGCTTACACAAGTGAAATTAGTTGGAGTGATCTAGTCGATGCGGGCTTAGTGGGCGGAGAAATGGCAAAGAGTCGCAGAGAAAGAGTGGGTAAGCTATTAAAGATTGGTTATACAAACGCAAAACAGTTACATAAACGTTTACAAATGTTTCAAGTTTCAAAGGAATCATTTGCAGAAGCTTATAAGCAAGTAATACAGGAGGAAAAAAAATGAAGGATATCGCAACACCAAATCGTACGAAAGACATTGTTGAAAAGTATGGATTTTCATTCAAAAAAAGTTTAGGACAAAATTTTTTAATTGATACAAATGTATTAAATCGTATCGTTGATCACGCAGAAATCGGTTCAGAAAGTGGCGCAATTGAAATTGGACCAGGTATCGGTGCGTTAACAGAGCAATTGGCGAAGCGTGCTAAAAAAGTAGTGGCTTTTGAAATTGATCAGAGATTATTACCAATTTTAGACGAGACGTTAGCTCCATATAGCAACGTTACAGTTATAAATAAAGATGTACTAAAAGCAGATGTACATGAAGTGTTTAGTGAGCAATTTGAAGAAGGGCAAGATGTAATGGTAGTAGCTAACTTACCATACTATATTACAACGCCAATTTTATTTAAATTGCTTGAAGAAAAATTACCGGTTCGTGGATTTGTTGTTATGATGCAAAAAGAAGTTGGGGATCGTTTAGCTGCTAAACCAGGAACGAAAGAGTATGGTTCTTTATCAATTGCCATTCAGTATTATACAGAGGTAGAAACAGTTATGACTGTACCGCGTACAGTGTTTGTGCCACAACCAAATGTTGATTCTGCGATTATCCGTCTTCTAAAGCGTCCTAAACCAGTTGTAGAAGTGACAGATGAAACTTTCTTCTTTGAAGTAGTACGAGCAAGTTTCGCACAGCGTCGTAAAACTTTAATGAATAACTTATCAAATAATTTAAATGGTTTCCCGAAAGATAAAGAGCTGTTGGATCGAATTTTAACAGAGGTAGGAATTGATCCGAAGCGAAGAGGCGAAACGCTATCTATCGAAGAGTTTGCAACATTAAGTAATGCATTAATTCTTCATAAATTGTCATAAGAATATGAAAGGGACAGTTCAACTTGAACTGTCCCTTTTGTCACCTTTTCTTTCCTAAATTCATACTTTAAAAACAGGTAAGATGGCCTAACGAGTTTGGAGGTAGGAGAATGGCTTTACATGTTGGAGAATTAGTTGAACGATATTCTCATAATAGGGATATTCTTTTTCGTATTATAGAAATAAAAGGCGATATGGCAATATTATTTGGAGAGGAAATTAGACTTGTGGCGGATGCACCACTTGCAGATTTAGTTAGTATAGATCAACGAGAACATAAAAATAGAGTGAAGCGTGAAAAAGAAACGATGGAGCGTACTTACCGGTTGTTTCAGCAAGATTACGTGTTGATGAAACAAAGACATGAACATAATTCAACTGGTGGATATACAAGTGAAGTGAATTATTTTCAAATGCCAGGGCGTGTATTGCATATAGATGGAGATCCTTTATATTTGCGCAAGTGCTTAGATTTATATAATAAAATAGGCGTTCCTGTTCAAGGTATTCATTGTAAGGAAACGGAGATGCATGAAAAGGTAGTAGACTTAATAGATCATTTTCGCCCAGACATTTTAGTTATTACAGGACATGATGCCTATACAAAGTCAAAAGGAGTTATAGGAGATTTGGCAGCATATAGACATTCTAGACATTTTGTACAGGCTGTTCGAGAAGTGCGGAAAAAGTATCCATCATTAGATCAACTCGTTATTTTTGCTGGGGCTTGTCAATCACACTTTGAGGCGTTGATTCGAGCAGGTGCTAATTTTGCTAGTTCACCGTCTAGAATTAATATTCATGCTCTAGATCCGGTATATGTAGTTGGCAAAGTTAGTTTCACCTCATTTATGGAAAGAGTCAATGTATGGGACGTTGTGCGTAATACAATTACTGGTGAAAAGGGACTAGGCGGAATTGAAACAAGAGGGATTTTACGAACGGGATTACCCTTTCAACATTATGATGAATGAGCAAGGTACATACGTATCTTGCTTTTTTATGTGGAAATGATTTAAATGAATCTGGATAAAAAGCGACAAGAATGTGCAGACTATACAATGATACTTGTACAATATAGTATTTCTTCTATCTATTCGAACGCATGATGCTTTTATAATGATATTGTCTGTAAATTGCGGTTAATAATTGGGATAGATATATCGTGTTTTAAGTGTTCAATCTAAATTACAGCGAGGTGTAGCAAGGTATATGTCAAAACGTTTAGATGAAATTAAAAGCGAATTAGATCACCATCTTGGACAGCGACTTGTGTTAAAGGCAAATAGCGGAAGAAGAAAAACTGTGGAGCAATCGGGTGTACTTGCAGAAACGTATCGTTCTGTGTTTGTTGTCCAGTTAGATCAGCAAGAAGATGCATTGCAACGTGTATCTTATAGTTATGCAGATGTTTTAACAGAGACAGTAGAGTTAACATTTTACGATGAACCTCATAATGAAGCATTTTATAATTAATGTGTTACTTGTTACATATATTTCCATAAATGAAAAGCTATATTATTTTGCATACTAATTATACCGTAGCAAAATAAGGAGGGACTCTGCATTGAGTAGACGAAGAGGAGTCATGTCAAATCAATTTAAAGAAGAGCTTGCAAAAGAGCTTGGCTTTTATGATGTTGTTCAGAAAGAAGGATGGGGCGGAATTCGTGCGAAAGATGCTGGTAATATGGTGAAACGTGCTATAGAAATTGCAGAACAGCAATTAATGAAGCAAAACCAGTAGTTGTAAGATACTTTCTATGCTGCGGTAGCCGAGGAGAGATTCCTCGGCTTTTTGCACGCTAAAAGGTGCCATCATTTGACATAAGTAGTTTCATTCTGAATGCTTTTCGTTATAATTAGGGAAGTTTCATCGTCTTACTATAAATTTATGGTAAAATAAACGATAAAAGATTGAGTACATAGAGTGGGTGAATAGATTGAAGCTACTAGTGAAAGCACCAGCAAAGATTAATCTGTCGTTAGATGTACTGGGAAAAAGACAAGATGGATATCATGAAGTGAAAATGATTATGACAACAATCGACTTAGCAGATCGTTTAGAGCTAATGGAATTAGCAGAAGACCGTATTGAAATTTTGTCCCATAATCGGTATGTCCCAGACGACCAACGCAACTTAGCTTATCAAGCAGCGAAATTATTAAAAGAGAAGTTTAATGTAAAAAAAGGTGTATCTATTACTATTGAAAAAACGATTCCAGTAGCAGCTGGATTAGCAGGTGGAAGTAGTGATGCAGCAGCGACATTACGCGGCCTTAATAAGTTATGGGATTTAGGGCTTACAATTAAGGAATTAGCAGAGCTTGGCGCAGAAATTGGATCAGATGTATCGTTCTGTGTATATGGCGGAACTGCAATTGCCACTGGAAGAGGAGAAAAAATTGAACATATAAAGACTCCACCTTCTTGTTGGGTTATTTTAGCAAAGCCCCACATCGGTGTATCTACTGCTGATGTGTATGGAAATTTAAAATTAAATCGTGTTACACATCCAAATGTAGATAAAATGGTTGAAGTTATTAATGACGGGGACTATAAAGGAATTTGTGATACTGTTGGCAATATTTTAGAAGATGTGACGTTTGTGATGCATCCTGAGGTTGCACGTATTAAGGCGCAGATGAAACGATTCGGTGCGGATGCCGTATTAATGAGTGGAAGTGGCCCAACTGTATTTGGTCTTGTACACCATGATTCGCGAATGCATCGTATATATAACGGTTTAAAAGGATTTTGCGAACAAGTATATGCAGTTCGTTTATTAGGAGAGCGAGAAACGCTTGAATAAAGACGTATAATACGTTATGATTTGTTTAGAATATTCGTGATTTGAGGTGAGAGTATGAAAATTAGACGAAGTACAAGATTGGTCGATCTGACTTATTACTTGCTACAAAATCCTCGTCAGCTAGTTTCCCTCACTTTTTTTGCTGAAAGGTATCAATCGGCTAAATCTTCCATTAGTGAAGATCTAGTTATTATTAAGCAAACGTTTGAACAACAAGGGGTCGGCACATTGCAAACGATACCAGGAGCAGCAGGAGGAGTGAAATATATTCCCTATATAAGTGAAGAAGAGGCGAATCTGATTATTAATGAGCTTTGTAGCTTATTTGAAAAACCAGACCGTATTTTGCCTGGCGGTTACTTATATATGACGGATCTTTTAAGTAATCCTCGCCAAATTAATGGTGCAGGTCGTTTATTTGCTTCTGTTTTTGCTAGGCAACCAATTGATGCGGTTATGACGGTAGCGACAAAAGGAATTCCGCTTGCTTATGCAGTAGCGAACTACTTAGATGTACCGGTAGTAATTGCGAGAAAAGATAATAAGGTAACAGAAGGACCCACTGTTAGTATTAACTATGTATCGGGTTCCTCTAAGCGAATCCAAACGATGACTTTAGCAAAGCGTAGCCTTCCAGAAGGATCCAATGTTTTAATTATTGATGACTTTATGAAAGCTGGCGGAACCATTCAAGGCATGATGAGCATGCTAGAAGAGTTTAAAGCTAATGTTGTTGGAATTGGCGTATTAGTAGAGTCTACGGATATTGAAGAAAGACTTATTAATAACTTTGTATCATTAATTCGTCTGTCAGAAGTTGATGTGAAAGAAAAAGCGATTCAAGTGGAAAAGGGAAATTATTCACTTGCACCATTTGATAAAGGGCTTGTAGAGGCTGAGTAAAAAGGTAAAGCAGATAGCTTTACCTTTTTTTATTCCTATTTATAAATTACAAAATAGATGGACAAACTGCCTTTGGTACACTATTTTTAAAGAGTAAAAATAAATAATAAAAGGGTGAAAAGTATGAAAGTTGTTCAAACAAGCAAAGCACCACAGGCAATCGGACCATATTCACAAGGGATTATTGTAAATAATATGTTCTATAGTTCAGGACAAATTCCGTTAACGGCAAGTGGAGAACTTGTAACAGGAGATGTAACAGTACAAACAGAGCAAGTATTTGAAAATTTACAAGCGGTATTAGCAGAAGCAGGTGCTTCATTTGATACAGTGGTAAAAACAACAGTATTCTTAAAGAATATGGATGATTTTAATGCTGTTAATGAAGTATACGGTTCTTATTTCTCTACTCATAAACCAGCGCGTTCTTGTGTACAAGTAGCAAAATTACCGAAAGATGTTTCTGTTGAAATCGAAGTAATTGCCCTAGTTAAGTAACTCTTTGTAAGCGATAATCTCTACTAATCCTTATATTCAACTAACTTAAAAATTTTTATCTTAAAAATTTTTAAAAAATTAAAGGGAAAATAGAAATTTTGTGGAATTTATACAAATATATCGCTTATTTAGAAAAGGGTGGTGAACACAAGATGGAAGTGACTGACGTAAGATTACGCCGCGTAAACACAGAAGGCCGCATGAGAGCAATTGCCTCTATTACTCTAGACCATGAATTTGTTGTTCATGATATTCGTGTAATTGATGGTAATAATGGATTATTTGTAGCAATGCCAAGTAAACGTACTCCAGATGGAGAATTCCGTGACATTGCACATCCAATTAATTCTAATACACGCTCTAAAATTCAAGATGCGGTTTTAACAGAGTATCATCGTTTAGGCGAGTTAGAAGAGGTTGAGTTTGAAGAAGCAGGCGCTTCGTAAAATTCGAATGAAAAGGGCTTTTGAAAGAAAGTCTTATAATTTTGTAGCAAACTCCTGTAAGCATTTACAGGAGTTTGTTTTTTTTTGAATAATACACGTTTCTAATTATAAAAATTCATATTTTGAAAAAATAAAGATGAAAAACTTCTAATTTTTTCAAAATCATTTAAAATAGTATAGCTTATTCCTTAAAAAAGATACTAAAGAGTAAAACATCTTATAAGAATTATGGTAAAATTTAATAGTTATAATGTGTTTCTTGAAATATATGATGATTTAGGATAATATCGTTAATGGATAAATAGGTTGCGATGGAGGGTCTATATGTCAAACAGATTTGCAGTGATTCTAGCTGCAGGTAAAGGCACACGTATGAAGTCCAAGCTATACAAAGTGCTGCATCCTGTATGTGGAAAACCAATGGTACAACATGTAGTCAATGAAGTATCTCAATTAGGATTGCAGAAACTTGTAACAGTCGTTGGACATGGTGCTGAAAAGGTACAAGAACAGCTAGGAAATGTAAGTGAGTTTGCATTACAAGCAGAACAACTTGGTACAGCTCATGCTGTCGATCAAGCTGCAAGTGTACTTGCAAATGAAGAAGGAACAACTTTAGTTATTTGTGGTGATACACCTCTAATAACTGCTGAAACGATGGAAGCATTGCTTCAGCAACACGAAGAAGCGGGAGCAATGGCGACGGTACTAACAGCGTACATAGAAGAGCCTGCTGGATATGGCCGTATCGTTCGTAATGAGAATGGTCATGTTGAAAAGATTGTTGAGCATAAGGATGCAAATGAAAAAGAATTAGCTATTAAAGAAATCAATACAGGTACGTATTGTTTTGATAATAAAGCTTTATTTGCTTCACTTTCTAAAGTTTCAAATGATAATGTACAGGGCGAATATTACCTTCCGGACGTTATTGAAATTTTAAAAAATGAGGGTCATATTGTATCAGCTTATCAAACAGAGCACTTCGATGAAACGTTAGGTGTTAACGACAGAGTCGCTCTATCGCAAGCGGAAATTATTATGAAAAATCGTATCAACCGAAAGAACATGGTAAATGGTGTTACAATTATTGATCCAAGTAACACATACATTTCTGCGGATGCAATTATTGGTAGTGATACAGTTCTTCACCCAGGAACGGTTATTGAGGGTAACACTGTAATTGGTTCGGATTGTGAAATTGGACCGCATACAGTAATTCGCGATAGTGAAATTGGAGATCGTACGGTAATTCGTCAATCTACTGTACATGACAGCAAACTTGGTACAGAAGTATCGGTTGGTCCATTTGCACATATTCGCCCAGATTCAGTTATTGGAGATGAAGTGCGCGTTGGAAACTTCGTAGAAATCAAAAAAACTGTTTTTGGTAATAGAAGTAAAGCTTCACACTTAAGTTATATCGGGGATGCACAAGTTGGAGAAGACGTGAATCTTGGTTGTGGTTCAATTACGGTGAACTACGACGGCAAGAATAAATTTAAAACTGTAATTGGTAACGGGGTATTTATTGGATGTAATTCAAACCTTGTTGCTCCTGTAACAGTTGAAGATGGTGCTTATGTGGCAGCAGGCTCTACAATAACAGAGAATGTTCCATCAAAAGCATTATCAGTAGCACGTGCACGTCAAGTTAACAAAGAAGACTATGTTGATCAATTGCTGAATAAGAAAAAATCATAATGTGGAGGGTTAATCTAGATGTCGACTCAATATCTAAATTCTAATTTGAAAGTATTCTCTTTAAACTCTAATAAGGAACTTGCTGAGCAAATCGCAAAGCATATTGGAGTAGGACTAGGAAAATGTTCTGTTGATCGTTTTAGTGATGGAGAAGTTCAAATTAACATTGAAGAAAGTATCCGTGGTTGCGATGTATTCATTATTCAATCTACAAGCTTCCCAGTAAACGAACATATCATGGAATTACTTATTATGATTGATGCATTGAAACGTGCATCTGCAAAAACAATTAATATTGTTATTCCTTACTATGGTTATGCGCGTCAAGACCGTAAAGCGCGTTCTCGTGAACCAATTACATCGAAACTTGTAGCAAACTTGCTTGAAACAGCAGGTGCAACTCGTGTAATCACTCTAGATTTACATGCTCCACAAATTCAAGGATTCTTTGATATCCCGATCGACCACTTAATGGGTGTACCGATTCTTTCAGATTACTTTGAAGCAAAAGGCCTTAAAGATATCGTAATCGTATCTCCTGATCACGGTGGTGTAACGCGTGCTAGAAAAATGGCGGATCGCCTAAAAGCGCCAATCGCTATTATTGATAAGCGTCGTCCTCGTCCGAATGTATCGGAGGTAATGAACATTATCGGTAACATTGAAGGCAAAACAGCAATTTTAATTGATGACATCATTGATACAGCTGGTACAATTACATTAGCGGCAAACGCTCTTGTTGAGAACGGTGCTTCTGAAGTATATGCTTGCTGTACACACCCAGTATTATCTGGCCCAGCAATTGAGCGTATTCAAAATTCGAATATTAAAGAGTTAGTTGTAACGAACTCTATTGTATTACCAGAAGAGAAGAAAATTGATAAAGTACATGAACTTTCAGTTGCTCCATTAATCGGAGAAGCAATCATTCGTGTATACGAAGAAGAATCTGTAAGTGTATTATTCAATTAATTGGATAGAATGAGACGTAACCAAGCTTGGTTACGTCTTTTCGTATCGAAAAAAGAAAGTAGTGGTACAAGAATGAAATTAATAGTAGGACTTGGGAACCCAGGTAGAGAATATGAATTAACAAGGCATAATATTGGATTTATGGCGATCGATGAACTTGCAAAGCGTTGGAGTATTTCTTTGAATGAACAAAAGTTTAAAGGAGTATTTGGCGCTGGCTTTGTTAATGGGGAAAAAGTAATCTTACTAAAGCCACTTACATATATGAATTTATCTGGGGAAAGTATCCGTCCGCTCATGGATTATTATAAAATTGATGTTGAGGACTTCATTGTTATGTACGATGATTTAGATATTCCTGTAGGTAAGTTACGCCTTCGCATGAAAGGTAGTGCGGGTGGACATAATGGTGTGAAATCAACAATTTCACATTTAGGAACACAAGAATTTCAACGTATCCGTATGGGAATCGATCGTCCGAAAAATGGGATGAAAGTAGTGGATTACGTATTAGGACGTTTTACATCTGAAGAAATATCTGGCGTTAATCAATCCATTGAAAATGCAGCAGATGCATGTGAGGAATGGTTAAATAAACCTTTTCTCCAAATCATGAATACTTTTAATAGTTAAGCGCACAATCTGGAATATTTTATTTTGTTTTATCCCATACTAGTAGCAATTGGATATTTAGGAGGCTAGTATGGAAGGTTATTATTACTGTAGACATTGCGGAAGTAATGTGGGCTCCATTATCGCAGAAAAAGTATATAGCGACGTTTTGTTTCAACTAACAGAGCAAGAAGTAGTGGATATGATTCATTTTCATGAGAATGGAAATATATATATAAAAACGATTTGTGAATCGTGTCAAGAAACGCTCGCATCTTATCCTGAGTATTATGAATATGAAAAATTTCTGCAATAAAATGTTGTCGCTTTGGCATGTCCAAAGCATTTTTCTGTTTTCTTTTTCCAAAATATTTGCATAAAATATAGTAACTTGCTCTTTATGTTGAGAGGAGTTTTGAAAATGATAGGTTTATTAGAGCAATTTTATAAAAATGAAGAAATACAATCGGTTATTAATGGGCTAGAAGATGGGTTGAAGGAACAACTTGTATCGGGTATGGCAACATCCTCTCGTTCATTATTAATGGCAGCTTTATATAAAAAAACAAAGCAATCACAACTTATTGTGACGCACAATTTATACCAAGCACAAAAAGTACATGAAGATTTAGTGGCGTTACTTGGTGAAAAAGATGTTTGGCTATATCCGGTAAATGAATTGATAGCATCGGAAGTTGGTGTTGCAAGTCCAGAATTGAAGGCGCAGCGTATTGAAGTGTTAAATCGCTTAGCGGCGGGAGAGAATGGGATTATTGTAGCGCCAGTTGCAGGGCTGCGTAGGTTTTTACCGATAAAAGAATTATGGAAGCAAAGGCAAATTGAAATCAATCTAGGGCAAGAGATTGATTTAGATGCACTCTTGCATACCTTACATCATATTGGCTACGAGCGTAAGTCGATGGTAGAAGCTCCAGGAGAGTTTAGTTTGCGCGGGGGAATATTAGATATTTACCCATTAACTGAAGAATTACCATTTCGTATTGAATTCTTTGATACACAGGTTGATTCTATTCGATTATTTGATGTGGAAGAACAGCGCTCTCAAGATAAAAGGGAAAGTGTTCGGTTTGGTCCGGCAACAGAGTTTTTATTTTCACAGGAAGAATTGAAATCGGGAATTAAGCATCTTGAAGAAGGTTTGACTAAGACGATGCAAAAGCTTTCCGATGATAAATTAAAGACTGCTGTGCTTGAGACGGTTAGTCATGAAATTGAAATGTTGAAAAACGGGCAAAGTATAGAACAAATGTTTAAATATTTATCTATTTTCTATAAAGAACCTGCTAGTCTGATAGATTATTTACCAGAAAACGGTGTTGTAATTTTAGATGAGATTTCCCGTATTCAAGAAACAGCATCACATCTTGAAACCGAAGAAGCGGAATGGTATATCTCACTTCTTGGCGAAGGAACAATTATTCAGGATTTATCTTTCTCCCACTCATTTGAGGAATTTCTTCATAATAAAAAAAGAAGTTTTGTATATTTAACGTTATTCTTACGCCATATAGCACACACACATCCTCAAAACATTGTGAATGTGACATGTAAAACGATGCAAGATTTCCACGGACAGATGCAGTTGTTAAAAACTGAAATTGATAGATGGAATGAAGGGCATTTTACGACCGTTGTGCTTGGAACAGATGGGGAACGCGTAAAAAAACTACAACATATTTTAAGTGATTATGATATTGATGCAGACATTGTAGAGGCCACAGATGTCTTATTGCCTGGAAGGTTACAAATTGCTGTAGGTGATTTACATGCAGGCTTTGAAATGCCGATGCAAAAGTTTGTTGTCATTACTGAAAAAGAGCTTTTTCATAAGAAGGTTAAAAAATCACAACGTAAGCAAAAGTTATCTAACGCTGAACGTATTAAAAGTTATTCGGAATTAAAAGTTGGAGACCATGTAGTTCATGTAAATCATGGTATAGGTAAATTTTTAGGTATTGAGACATTAGAGATTAATGGTGTTCATAAAGATTATTTAAATATTAAATATCAAGGTAATGATAAGTTATACGTTCCAATTGAACAAATTGATCAAGTGCAAAAATACGTAGGGTCTGAAGGTAAGGATCCAAAAGTTTATAAATTAGGCGGAAATGATTGGAAGAAGGTCAAAACGAAAGTTGAAAAATCTGTACAAGACATTGCAGATGACCTAATTAAATTATATGCCGAGCGTGAAGCTTCGAAAGGTTATGCATATACACCAGATACGGCAGAACAACAGGAATTTGAATCCTCTTTCCCATATCAAGAGACAGAGGATCAATTACGTTCTATTGAAGAGATTAAGAAAGATATGGAACGCGGACGTCCGATGGATAGGCTTCTTTGTGGCGACGTAGGATATGGAAAGACTGAAGTAGCTATTCGTGCGGCATTTAAAGCAATTATGGATGAAAAACAAGTTGCGATTTTAGTACCGACAACAATCCTTGCACAACAACACTATGAAACAATTCGAGAGCGTTTTCAAGATTACCCGATTAATATAGGGTTACTAAGTAGATTCCGCACACGAAAACAACAAAATGAAACGATTAAAGGTTTAAAAGATGGAACGGTGGATATTGTAATCGGAACACATCGTATTTTATCTAAAGATGTTACGTATAAAGATTTAGGACTTCTTATTATTGATGAAGAACAAAGATTCGGCGTTACACATAAAGAAAAAATTAAACAATTGAAAGCAAATGTTGACGTGTTAACATTAACGGCAACTCCGATTCCACGTACACTTCATATGTCTATGCTTGGTGTGCGCGATTTATCTGTTATTGAGACACCACCAGAGAATCGTTTCCCAGTACAAACATATGTAGTAGAGTATAATCCGGCGTTAATGAGAGAAGCGATAGAGCGAGAGTTGGCAAGAGGCGGTCAAATTTACTTCCTATATAACCGTGTGGAGGATATTGAAAGAAAAGCAGATGAAATTTCGATGTTAGTTCCAGATGCTCGTGTAACATACGCACATGGGAAAATGAATGAAGGTGAATTAGAGTCTGTTATGCTATCGTTTTTAGAAGGGCAGCATGATGTTCTTGTAAGTACAACAATTATCGAGACGGGTGTAGATATTCCGAATGTAAATACATTAATTGTATTTGATGCAGATCGTATGGGATTATCGCAGTTGTATCAGCTTCGTGGGCGTGTTGGACGTTCTAATCGCGTCGCGTATGCCTACTTTGCATACAAACGTGATAAAGTGTTATCGGAAGTTGCAGAGAGGCGTCTGCAGGCAATTAAAGAGTTTACAGAGCTTGGATCTGGTTTCAAAATTGCGATGAGAGACTTATCAATTCGTGGTGCGGGTAATTTGTTAGGGGCAGAACAACATGGATTTATTGATTCTGTCGGATTTGATCTATATTCTCAAATGTTAAAAGATGCAATTGAGCAACGTAGAGGGACAGATGGAGTTGAAAATACCGTTAATGTTGAAATTGATTTAGAAGTAGACGCATATTTACCGGATGCGTATATTTCAGATAGTAAACAAAAAATTATGATGTATAAACAATTTAGAGGTATTTCTGCAATTGAAGATATTGAAGAGTTGCAGGAAGAGATGATCGACAGATTTGGTGATTATCCACAAGAAGTTGGTTATTTATTACAAATTGCAAACATTAAAGTGTTGGCGATGAAAGAACAAATTGAGTTAATTAAGCAAAATAAGTTTGAAGTAACATTCCTGTTTTCTGAACAAGCGAGCCAAAATATAGATGGTGGAAAATTATTCATGCTAGGAAGTAGTTTTGGTCGTATGATCGGTCTTGGTATGGAGGGGTCACAATTGAAAATTGTGATGAAAACGAATGGATTAGAGACATCGAAATGGTTAACAATTGCTGAAAATTTATTAAAAGGCTTACCAGATGTAAAAAAAGAAGTAATAAATGCCTAATATAAGATAAAAAATACAATTCGACGTGCATAGAAGAACTAATGTGTAAAATACTATGTTTAATAGTTGGTGATTTTTACATGAACAGGTAAATTCACCACTTTGATCATCAGTAGAAAGTGAGGCAGCATAGAATGAAAGCAACTGGAATCGTACGTCGAATTGATGATTTAGGCAGGGTAGTAATCCCAAAGGAAATTCGTAGAACTTTACGTATTCGAGAAGGGGACCCACTAGAAATATTTGTTGATCGCGATGGAGAAGTCATTTTAAAGAAATATTCTCCGATTAGTGAACTAGGTAATTTTGCAAAAGAATATACGGAAGCTTTATATGATAGCTTAGGACATAATGTGCTTGTATGCGATCGTGATTCTATTATCGCAGTAGCAGGCGTATCTAAAAAAGAATACTTAAATAAAAGTGTTGGCGATTTAATTGAGAAGACAATGGAAGAGCGCAAGTCTGTAATTATGACAGATGAAAGTGAAATTTCAATTATTGATGGAGTAACAGAAAAAGTCATCTCCTATACAATTGGCCCGATTGTTGCGAATGGGGATCCAATTGGGGCTGTTGTTATCTTCTCTAAAGAGGCTATTATAAGTGAAGTAGAGCATAAGTCAGTAAATACAGCTGCAAGCTTTTTAGCGAAACAAATGGAGCAGTAGTGAAGTGTAATTTCTATAAGTAGCAATCTTTCCTAATTATGATATTTCTATTTGAGAAATTAACTATTTGGAGATATAAGCATTGAATGAAGGTAGCGCTTTGCTACCTTTTTTCATTGAGTATTTTTGCTGTTGAAAGAAGTCAGTGAATGTAAGGAATATGAAGGAGAGACAGTTTTTCTTTGTGATATAATACGAGGGGTGAGAATAGAAAAAGGAGTTTTCTTGTATGGAAGCGAAGAAGTACCAAGCCTTTTGGCGTGGGGCTATTATATTAACAATCGCAAGTTTTGTTACAAAGGTATTAAGCGCTTTTTACCGTATTCCATATCAAAATATAGCGGGTGATGTTGGTTTTTATATTTACCAACAAATTTATCCATTTTATGGATTTTGTTTAATTTTAGCCACTTATGGGTTTCCCATTATTATTTCAAAAATGGTCGCAGAAAGATTAGAACGAGGAAAACAAAAAGAAGCAGAAGAAATTATTTGTGTATCTTTTTGGTTTTTATTAGGAATTGGATTTATAGGTTTTTTCACATTATTCTTTGGGGCCGAAAAAATTGCATCGGCTATGGGCGATATACATTTAGATAAATTATTACGTGTTATTTCGTTTTCATTCCTACTAATGCCATTTTTATCTGTAGCGAGAGGATATTTTCAAGGATTCAATAATATGATGCCGACGGCTGTTTCGCAAGTAATTGAACAAACAATTCGTGTTTCTATTATTGTATTTTTATCACTATTCCTTATTGCTCATGGATTTGATTTATATACAGTTGGTGCGGGTGCTATGCTAGGTTCAATTGCAGGCGGGCTTATTGGGATTATCGTACTTTTACTTTATATGCGTCATGATTTCCATGCTATTTTCTTTAAAAGTTGGAAGAGAATTGGAGGTAAAAAAAGGATTATTCGAATCCTTTTTTGGCAGGGATTAGCGATTTGTGTTAGTAATTTAGTCCTTATTTTTATACAAATGTCGGATTCTATTTCCTTTTATACCTTGCTTATTCGCGCGGGAGAGCAAGTTGAAAATGCAAAGGTACTAAAAGGTGTTTATGATAGAAGTATCCCGCTTATGCAATTAGGTACTGTTGTGACAACTTCTTTCTCATTGTCACTTATTCCTATTATTACAGCGGCGAAAGAAAGAGGAGATCTTTCATTTATTCAAGAAAAGGTAAAATTAGCAATGAAAATAACATTTGTTATTGGATTTGCAGCTGCTATTGGATTAACTTGTATTATTCAACCTACAAATATTATGTTGTTTGAAAATAGTGATGGATCAGATGTGTTATCGATTTTATCTTTATCTATTTTATTTAGTTCATTGTCAATTACAACTGCTTCTATTTTGCAAGGAGTGGGACAAACATTAAAACCAGCAATATTCGTTGTATTTGGAGGTTGTTTGAAGTTAGTTTTAAACTATATATTAATGCCGTATTTTGGTGTAAAGGGAGCTGCAATTGCAACTTTAGTTGCGCTTATTGTAATTGCCTTGCTAAATAGTGTGTTACTTATGCGAGCTGTATCGGAGCCGCTTATTGATAGGCGGAATATGTTAGGTGTAGCTATTAGTGGTATCGGTATGGGGTTTGTATTAATAATCTTTATGCGTATGTTGCGAATGTCCGGATTAGTAATTGATACAGGACATAGAGGGGTTGCGACGCTTGAAGCGCTGTTAGGTGTAGCTATCGGTGGATTAGCATATATGTTTTTAATTTTAAAATTACGTGTATTTACAAAAGAAGAATTAGGAACCGTTATGAAACAAGAGAAAAAAGAAGGTTCATTGAAGAAGAGTGGATAGAGGTGACTGGTTGTGAGTGGAATTATTACTATTTTAGGATTAGGTGCTGGTGAATTAGATCAGTTAACGATGGGTGTATATCGAAAGATAAAAGAATCGGAACATATGTTCGTTAGAACAAAGGAACATCCAGTTATAGAAGAATTGGAGAAAGAAGCTATAAAGTATACGGCCTTTGATAATGTATATGAGGCACATGATACATTTGAAATCGTATATGAAACAATCGCGAATACATTGCTAGAACAGGCTAAAGGCGCAGAAATTATTTATGCTGTTCCAGGTCATCCGCTTGTAGCAGAAAGAACAGTTCAGCTACTTTTGGAAAAAGGAGAAGTAGCAAATATTGAAGTGCGAATTGAAGGTGGACAAAGTTTCCTTGATCCGATGTTTGCAAGTCTAAAAATTGATCCGATTGAAGGGTTCCAATTAATTGATGCTACATCATTTGAAAGAGGACAATTAGAATTACGTCAACATTTAATCTTTTGCCAAGTGTATGATGCGTTCGTTGCTTCAGATGTGAAACTGATGTTAATGGAGATGTTGCCAGATGATTATGAAGTGTATATCGTAACAGCTGCAGGAACTTCATTTGAGCAAGTAAAAAAGGTACCGTTATACATGTTAGATCATGAAACGGAGTTAAATAATTTAACGAGTGTATATGTACCCCCGGTTAAGGAACGTGCGTCTTTGTATCAGCAGTTTGATGTGCTTAGAGCAATTATTGCGGAACTGCGTGGACCGAATGGTTGCCCGTGGGATAAAAAACAAACTCATCAATCTTTAAAGAAATACTTAATTGAAGAAGCATATGAAGTGCTAGAAGCAATTGATGAAGAGGATGATGATCATTTAGTAGAAGAACTGGGTGATATATTATTACAAGTTATGCTTCATGCTCAAATTGGAGAGGATGAAGGTTGGTTCTCTATAGATGATATTATTCGGACTTTAGCTGAGAAAATGGTTCGTCGTCATCCGCATGTGTTTGGGAATACGGATGTAAATAATGCTGATGAAGTGATTGCAAATTGGGAAGAAATTAAAAAACAAGAAAAGGGATTCGTGAAAGAATCTGTTTTAGAAGGTATTCCAAAAAGCTTGCCACAGCTAATGCGTGCTTATGAAATTCAGAAGAAAGCTGGAAAGGTTGGATTTGATTGGGTTGATGTGCAGCCGATGATAGAGAAGGCCTTAGAAGAATGGCAAGAATTCCAACAAGAAGTTGTAAACATGGATGAGAAAAAGATGCTAGGTGAATTTGGTGATTTACTATTTGCATTTGTTAATATAGCTCGTCATTATAAATTAGATCCAGAAGAAGCGTTACGTTCAACTAATGAGAAATTTATGGCTCGCTTTTTATACATGGAAGCAAAAGTAGCTGAAATGAATAAGGAAATGCAAGATTTATCATTAGAACAGTTAGATATTTTATGGGAAGAGGCAAAACAAACAGAGCGTTAATAGGGGGATTTGATATGCGTCTAGATAAATTTTTGAAAGTATCACGTTTAATTAAAAGAAGAACATTAGCAAAAGAAGTGTCTGACCAAGGAAGAATTTCGATTAATGGCCAAGTGGCAAAAGCGAGTTCAGATGTGAAGGTAGAGGATGAATTAACAATTCGTTTCGGGCAAAAAATAGTAACTGTGAAAGTAAATGAATTGAAAGAAACAACTAAAAAAGAAGATGCAGCAAACATGTATAGTCTCGTTCGTGAGGAAAAAGTGAAAGCGGAAGAAGGCTTGTTCTAAAATAGGTTAGCCCCTCATACATTACTATTAGCTAGTATAAAGCTATGGGGGGATTTTCGTGAATAATGGTTACTCACCTATGTCTTCTAATCAACAAAATGTTTCTGTAGAGCATGATATTATCATGCGTGGCAGGCGTGTAATCGATATTACTGGTGTAAAGCAAGTAGAGAGTTTTGATAGCGAAGAGTTTTTACTTGAGACTGTAATGGGTTTTTTAACAATTCGTGGTCAAAATTTGCAAATGAAGAATTTAGATGTAGAAAAGGGTGTTGTATCAATTAAAGGGAAAGTTCATGAAATGCTGTATATTGATGAGAACCAAGGGGAGAAAACTAAAGGCTTCTTTAGTAAGTTGTTTAAATGAGCCTAACAATTCAGTTGTATACAATGCTTTCAATGATTGGAATGGGTGCTTGGATTGGTGCTTCTTTAGATACATACCAACGGTTTTTAAAACGCCAAGAGCGTAAACGCTGGCTTGTATTTATACATGATATACTATTTTGGATTGTCCAAGCATTATTCGTTTTTTATGTATTACTGCGTGTAAATGAAGCTGAACTACGTATATATGTATTTTTGGCGTTACTATGTGGTTTTGCAGCATATCAAAGCTTATTGAAAGCACTATACATGAAGATGTTAAATTTTCTCATCTATATTTTTGTACAAACAACACAATTTTTTGTTCGAATTATACAGCTACTCATGATAAAACCTGTTATTATTATAGCACAGCTATTTATTGCATTTATATTATTCTTATTTCGTATACTGCTTTCAATTGGACATGTGTTATGGAAAATGGTGATTTGGATATTACTTTTCATATGGAAAGTTTTTTTCTCGCCTGTTCGGTTTATTGCTTCGCTCATATGGAAACTTCTCCCTAATCGTGTTAAACTTTTTATAATGAAGCATGTAGGGTTCCTGCAATATGTAGCAAAATTGAAGGGACATATCTTCCAATTATGGGTGCGTATAAAAAAGAAGTTAGGGGGACCTCGGAAATGAGGGAACTGAGACAAAGAACAATCGAAAAACAGAGTCCAAATCCTGTTAAAGAACATATAATACAAACGGATGAGAACAGGAAGCGACTTTATCGCCGTTTAGCGGTTTTTCTTGTCTTTGCTTTTACAATTATTGCTAGTATTAGTGTGACGTTTTATCAACAAAACAGTTCCATTAAAGCAAAAGAAGCGAAAGTTAAGGACATGAAAAAAGAACTGGATTCATTAACGAAAAAAGAAAAGAATCTAAAAGATGAAGTTCAAAAGTTGAATGATGAAGAGTACGTTTTAAAGATTGCTAGAAGGGATTATTTCTTCTCCGGAAAAGGGGAGATAATTTTTCCTGTTTCTAAGTAGAGTATGTCTTATTGACACTGTATTTTAGGATTATATATAATAAAGTAAAATTTGACTTTTTAACCACTAAGGAGGAGCATTTTTTTTATGTCAATCGAGGTAGGCAGCAAGTTACAGGGTAAAGTAACAGGTATTACAAATTTTGGGGCTTTTGTGGAGCTGCCAGAAGGCTTAACAGGTCTTGTTCATATTAGTGAAGTTGCTGATAATTATGTGAAAGATATTAACGATCACTTAAAAGTAGGCGACCAAGTAGAAGTAAAAGTTATCAATGTTGAAAAAGATGGCAAAATTGGCCTATCTATTAAGAAAGCGAAAGAACGTGAAAAAACAGAAGGAGATCGTCCACGTGGTGAATACCAACGTGGTGGTGATCAACAACGTTCTGGACGTCCACAACGTAATAATAATCGTTCTTCCAACAGAGATAACCGCGGTGGCGGTAACGAACGAGCTCCAAAAGAAACATTTGAGCAAAAGATGGCACGCTTTTTAAAAGATAGTGAAGATCGTTTAACTTCTTTAAAGCGTAACACAGAATCTAAACGTGGTGGCCGTGGCGCACGTCGCGGATAATAAGTCCGTTTAATTCTTAACATATAGAGAGGTACCCAGAGTGATTACTCGGGTACTTTTTTATGTGAGAGAATATATTTTTAAAAAAGTTTTTGAGATGTGTTGACTTTAAAACATATCTGATGTAAGATACTAATTGTCCGTTAAATACGACGACATGGCGGTGTAGCTCAGCTGGCTAGAGCGTACGGTTCATACCCGTGAGGTCGGGGGTTCGATCCCCTCCGCCGCTATATTTAATTTAACGGCCCGTTGGTCAAGTGGTTAAGACACCGCCCTTTCACGGCGGTAACACGGGTTCGAATCCCGTACGGGTCATCTAAAAAGATCATGCAAATTTGCATGATCTTTTTTTGTTAAATATAAATTAAGACGTACAATACTTCTACAAAATCACCCTATATTTTCTGAACATTCTTTCAACTTTCTTTAAATAAATTAAATACTATGTATATATGTAGATTTATTTCGAATAAAAAGTCGAACGATTATAAAAGTCAAAACTGTTGTTTTGACAAAAATCCCAATAATCATCTTTTATAATAACAGTAATTAAACTATGCAGGTGGTGTTAAAAATATGCCTAAAGCAGGAAGGAATACTATGAACACAAGTGCATTGGCGATGAATGAAAGTCAGCTTGGAACAATAAAGTGGACGAGTAAGTTGCGAATGAAGTTTGAACAAGTTTTCTTTAGATGGGGATTCATTATTGCTGTTATTGGTTTTCTTTTGGGACGAGCATATATATTAACAAACATTTTACCGTTTGCATTGCCGTTTTTTGCTGCTGTTTATGTTATGAAGCGAGATAAAATGCCGCTCGCGTTTTTAGCCCTAATGGGGGGGGCACTTTCAGTTTCAATAGACAATTTATTTTTTACTTTTGCATCTATCTTTACCTTCTTTATTTATAATATCTTCTTTAGTCGGTTTACACGTAAAACTGTTGGACTTGTACCATTCCAAGTATTTATCTCCGCATTAACCGCACATTTAGTTGTTGTATATTTTGCACAGCAAACCGTCACCATGTATGATCTGCTCGTCAGCACGATCGAAGCGGGGCTTAGCTTCGTATTAACGATGATATTTTTACAAAGTGTTCCGCTTTTAGTGGAAAGGAAAGGGAAGCAACAAGCGTTAGAAACAGAAGAAATTGTTTGTTTAATTATATTACTAGCATCTGTTTTAACGGGCACAACGGATTGGTTTGTTTATGATGCTTCTATTCAACATATTTTTACTAGATATTTAGTATTAGTATTTGCCTTTATTGCAGGGGCAGCTACAGGGTCCACAGTAGGAGTTGTCACTGGGTTAATATTAAGTTTAGCGAATGTGGCTAGCTTGTCTCAACTTAGTCTCCTTGCCTTTTCAGGATTGCTTGGGGGATTGTTAAAAGAAGGGAAGCGTATAGGAGTTAGTTTAGGTTTATTAATTGGTACAAGCTTAATTACATTATATGTAGACAAGCAAACAAGTATTGTAACAACTTTAATTGAATCTGGTGTAGCAATTGTTTTCTTCTTATTAACACCGAAGCTTGTTATGGATCGTATTGCTAAATTTATGCCAGGTACACAGGAGCATTCACAAGATCAACAACAATATTTAAGAAGAGTGCGCGATGTTACAGCGAACAAAATCAATCAATTTGCTAATGTATTTGCTGCTTTGTCCAATAGCTTTTCTGTATATGGGTATGTGGAGGAGGAAGATAAAGAAACAGAAGCTGATTTATTTTTAAGTACAATTACTGCAAAAACATGTCAAACATGCTTTAAGAAGGATCAATGTTGGGTAGTTAATTTTGATAAAACATACGATTATATGAAACAAATAATGAGTGAAACAGAAGAAGGAACGCTGCAGCATAATCGGAAGTTAGTTCGTGAATGGGACAAGCATTGTGTGAGAGGGAAGAAAGTAACGGATTTAGTAGCGGGTGAATTAGATCACTTCTATGAGGGGCAGAAATTAAGAAAACAAATGAAGGAAAATCGTAGAATTGTAGCGGAGCAATTACTAGGTGTATCAAAAGTGATGGAGGATTTCGCTAAGGAGATACAACGAGAAAGAGAGAACCATCAAGCACAGGAGGAGCAAATTTTACAAGCGTTTCGTGATTTTGGTGTCGAAGTGGAGCATGTTGATATTTATTGTTTAGATAGAGGAAGTATTGATATTGAAATGTTGATTCCGGCTGCATCTAATGAACATGGGGAATGTGAGAAGTTGGTTGCTCCAATGCTTTCAGATATTTTAAAAGAGAATATCGTCGTTAAGCATGAAGAGAAATCCTCATATCCAAATGGGCACAGTTTAATATCATTTGGTTCAGCGAAGACGTATTCTCTTGATACAGGATTGGCCACAGCTGCAAAAGGTGGTGGGTTTGTTTCAGGTGATTCCTACGCGATGATGGATTTGAGCGTTGGTAAATATGCACTTGCGATTAGTGATGGTATGGGAAATGGACAAAGGGCTCATATGGAGAGTAGGGAAACGGTAAAATTATTACAAAAGATACTTCAATCAGGTATTGATGAAGAAATAGCGATTAAGTCCATCAATTCGATTCTTTCTTTAAGGACGACAGAGGAGATGTATACAACGCTTGACTTGGCTATGGTAGATTTACGGGATGCGAGTGCGAAGTTTTTAAAGATTGGATCGACGCCGAGTTTTGTTAAACGCGGAAATAATATTTTGAAAATTGAGGCAAGTAATTTGCCGATGGGAATCATTGAAGATGTTGAAGTTGATGTGGTTGGTGAGCAATTAAAAACGGGTGATCTTCTTATCATGATGAGTGACGGCATTTTTGAGGGAGCGCAACATGTGGAGAATCACGAATTATGGATAAAACGTAAAATTAAAGAACTACAAACAGAGGATCCACAGGAAATTGCTGATATCATTATGGAAGAAGTAATTCGCTCTTGTGATGGTTATATAAATGATGATATGACTATTGTGGTGGCGAAAGTAAAGAAAAATATGCCGAAGTGGGCTACGATTCCAATAGTAGGAATGCAGGCGCAATAAAATAATCAAAAAACCTAGGTAGATGCCTAGGTTTTTTTGATTAAAAAGGTAATGCGATTATTTTGTTAAATATACAGGAGGGATGTAAGATAAAAATGTGGATTTTGTACATCTTTTTTTTGCACAATGTTTGTAAAAGTTGTACCATTATATACAAGGTAACTAATGTTGTTGTTCTTGTTTAATGAAAGGTGATTGCGAAGTTGAAAGATGCATTTGTTGAAAAAGTAGATGACTTTGTAAAGCAGCATGATGTATTAAAGAAACATTCAACAATTGTTGTAGGGGTTTCTGGTGGTCCTGACTCTTTGGCTCTTTTATATTATTTGTTAGAAAAAAGGGCAGAAAAAAAGCTCGAAATTGTAGTAGCACATGTGGACCATATGTTTAGAGGTAATGAATCTTATGAGGATTTACAGTTTGTACAGGGTCTTTGCAAAGAGCTAGGAGTTATTTGTGAAACGCTAAGGATTAATGTGTCGCAATATCAACAGCAATATGGAATGAATGCACAAGTTGCAGCTAGAGAATGCAGATATGCATTTTTGGAAAGAATAATGAAGAAATATGATGCGAGATATGTAGCTCTTGGTCACCATGGAGATGATCAAGTAGAGACGATTTTAATGCGCCTTGTACGAGGGAGTACTCCGAAAGGATACGCAGGAATTGCAGTGAAGCGATCTTTTCATAATGGATATTTAATTAGGCCGTTACTTGGGGTAACTAAGGAAGAAATTGTTGATTACTGTAATAAATTAAAAGTTATTCCGCGTATAGATCCGAGTAATAAAAAAGAAGTATATACAAGGAATCGATTACGTAAATATGTCCTTCCTTATTTGAAAGAAGAAAATCCACAAATGCATGAGAAATTTCAAAAATTTAGCGTGCAGATGCAAGAGGATGAGGCTTATTTGCAGGAATTAGCTTTTGAGAAAATGAATAAAGTAATTACAAAAAAAAGCGATAAACAAATTAGCTTATCAATTCCTGCCTTTGAATCCATGTCTATGCCTTTACAAAGAAGAGGGATTCAACTAATATTAAACTATCTTTATGAATATAAGATTCCATCTTCGCTTTCTTCTATACATATTGACAAGGTGATTGAATTTTTTAAGCGGGCACAACCTTCAGGTTCACTAGATTTTCCAGGTGGTTTGAAAATTGTTCGCACATACGAAGAATGTGGTTTTGGATTTAAACAAGAAATTGTTTCTCCTTTTTCGCAAGATTTATCAGTACCTGGGGCAATTATATTGCCGAATGGGGATAAACTTGTAACAGAGGTGAGCGAAGATATACCGAGTAACATGAATGAAACAGTATTTGTTGCTAAGTATAATGATATATCGTATCCACTTCGTATTCGGTCTAGGGAAAATGGAGATCGCATGTCAATGCAAGGTATGGATGGTACAAAAAAGATAAAAGCTGTTTTTATCGAAGCGAAAGTACCAAAAGAAAAAAGAGAAGAATGGCCGATCGTTTGTGACGCAAGTGGAAATATTATTTGGGTACCCTTGTTGAAACGATCTGCATTTGCTACTTCGAAAGAGCTAGCAAAGAAGGGTAAATACATGATTATTCACTACAAAAGCAAGGAGTCTTCCGGGAGGATAATGAAATGATGAATCAAGATATCGAAAAAGTATTAATTTCTGAAGAACAAATACAAGAAAAGGTGCACGAACTAGGTGCAGTTATTGCAGAGGATTACAGAAATACAATACCTCTTGCGATTGGTGTACTAAAGGGCGCAATGCCATTTATGGCAGATTTATTAAAGAGAACAGATACATATCTTGAAATGGACTTTATGGCTGTATCTAGCTACGGTCACTCTACAGTTTCGACAGGCGAAGTAAAAATCTTAAAAGATCTTGATACTTCGGTAGAAGGTCGCGATATTTTAATCGTTGAAGATATTATTGATAGCGGTCTTACACTAAGCTATTTAGTGGACCTGTTTAAATATCGTAAAGCGAAATCTGTAAAAATTGTTACGTTATTAGATAAGCCAACAGGCCGTAAGGTTGATCTGAAAGCAGATTATGTTGGATTTACTGTTCCTCATGAATTTGTTGTAGGATATGGATTAGATTATAAAGAGCAGTACCGTAATCTTCCTTATGTAGGAGTATTAAAACCAAGTGTTTACTCAAATTAATTAAATATAGGCGTTACAATTGTATAGGAAATTTTTTCTATGTTACGATTTACTATAGTGTTTATGCCGTGAGAGGAGGTTAGGAATGAATCGTATCTTCCGTAATACCATCTTTTATTTACTGATATTCTTAGTAGTAATTGGAATCGTGAGCTATTTTAATGGTTCGACGCAAAAAACGACATCAGTTAGCTACGATAAATTCATTACTCAACTTGAAAAAGGTGAAGTGCGTAATGTGCAGCTTCAACCGAAAAATGGTGTGTTTGAGGTAAAGGGACAATTCAAAACTTCTAGCCAAGGAGAACAATTTGTTACTTATGCACCAAATACTGAGGAATTACAAAAGAAAATTAATGATAAAGCGCAAGGGGCTGAAGTTAAGTATCAACCAGCAGAAGAAACAAGTGCTTGGGTAACGTTCTTCACTTCTATCATTCCGTTTGTCATTATCTTCATTTTATTCTTCTTCTTATTAAATCAAGCTCAGGGCGGCGGTAGCCGTGTTATGAACTTCGGGAAAAGTAAGGCGAAGCTATACAATGATGAAAAGAAAAAAATTCGTTTCAGAGATGTTGCTGGAGCGGATGAAGAGAAACAAGAACTTGTTGAGGTAGTTGAATTCTTGAAAGACCCTCGTAAGTTCGCTGAAGTTGGTGCCCGTATTCCGAAGGGTGTTCTATTAGTGGGACCTCCAGGTACAGGTAAAACTTTACTAGCACGTGCTGTTGCAGGTGAAGCAGGCGTTCCGTTCTTCTCTATTAGTGGTTCTGACTTCGTAGAGATGTTCGTCGGTGTCGGTGCATCCCGTGTACGTGATTTATTTGAAAATGCAAAGAAAAATGCTCCTTGTATCATTTTCATTGATGAAATTGATGCAGTAGGACGTCAACGTGGCGCGGGTCTTGGCGGTGGTCATGATGAGCGTGAACAAACGTTGAACCAATTGCTTGTTGAAATGGATGGATTCGGTGCAAACGAAGGTATTATTATCATCGCTGCGACAAACCGTCCTGATATTCTTGATCCAGCGTTATTACGTCCAGGTCGTTTTGACCGTCAAATTACAGTAGATCGTCCAGATGTAAATGGTCGTGAAGCTGTACTTAAAGTACACGCTCGTAATAAACCGCTTGATGAGAATGTCAACTTAAGAGCAATTGCAACTCGTACACCAGGATTCTCTGGTGCCGATCTTGAAAACTTATTAAACGAAGCTGCTTTAGTAGCTGCGCGTCAAGATAAGAAGAAAATTGATATGAGTGACATCGATGAAGCGACGGATCGTGTTATTGCAGGTCCAGCTAAGAAAAGTCGTGTTATCTCTGAAAAAGAACGTAATATTGTTGCATTCCATGAGGCTGGTCATACTGTAATTGGTGTTGTCCTTGATGAAGCAGATATCGTTCATAAAGTAACAATTGTCCCTCGTGGTCAAGCTGGTGGGTATGCGGTAATGCTTCCGAAGGAAGATCGTTACTTCATGACAAAACCAGAGTTACTTGATAAAATCACTGGTTTACTTGGTGGTCGAGTAGCTGAGGAGATTGTATTTGGTGAAGCAAGTACAGGTGCTCACAACGACTTCCAACGTGCGACTGGTATTGCAAGACGTATGGTTACAGAATTCGGGATGAGTGATAAGCTTGGACCGATGCAATTTGGTAGCTCACAAGGTGGTCAGGTATTCTTAGGAAGAGACTTCCATTCAGAACAAAACTACAGTGATGCAATCGCGCATGAAATTGATGTGGAAATGCAAATAATTATTAAAGACTGTTATGCTCGTGCGAAACAAATTCTTACTGAAAAACGAGATAAGCTTGATATTATCGCGAAAACGTTACTTGAAGTAGAAACATTAGATGCAGAGCAAATTAATCATTTATATGATTATGGCAGATTACCTGAGCGTCCAACACCTTCAGATGATGTGAAAGTAAACATCAATATGAAGAAAGACGATGAAGATACAGAAGATAAGTAAGAAACGAAGGAGTGACAATAGTCACTCCTTTTTTTTGTGGAATGAATGTAAGTAGCAAAAAAATTAAATGAAACTATTATTAAAAATTGAAATAGAGAGTAATCTTTTTGTACAATGATGAGTATAGAAAAACTGATTATATAAGTATGTGTGATATGATGTTTTTATAAGTTTTATACATACTGCGCAAATGTAGATTAAATAAGATAAGTGGTGAGAATATGATTTTTGTATTGGATGTAGGGAACACAAATGCGGTACTAGGTGTGTTTGAAGAGGGGAAACTTCTTCAGCATTGGCGCATGGAAACAGACCGTCATAAAACAGAAGATGAGTATGGGATGCTTGTAAAGCAGTTACTTGAGCATGAAGGTCTTTCTTTTGAAGATGTGAAAGGTATTATTGTGTCTTCAGTCGTACCGCCAATTATGTTCGCTTTAGAGCGTATGTGTGAAAAGTATTTTAAAATTAAACCGCTTGTAGTGGGGCCTGGGATAAAAACTGGCTTGAATATTAAATATGAAAATCCACGTGAAGTAGGCGCGGACCGAATTGTAAATGCAGTAGCAGGAATCCACTTGTATGGAAGTCCGCTTATTATTGTTGATTTTGGTACGGCTACTACATATTGTTATATTAACGAAGAGAAGCATTATATGGGTGGCGTCATTACGCCAGGAATTATGATTTCGGCAGAGGCTTTATATAGCAGGGCAGCAAAGCTTCCTCGTATTGAAATTACAAAACCAGGTAGTGTTATCGGGAAGAATACAGTAAGTGCAATGCAATCAGGTATTCTTTATGGATACGTTGGACAAGTGGAAGGTATTGTTAAGCGCATGAAGGAAGAAGCTAAGCAAGAACCGAAAGTTATTGCAACAGGTGGATTAGCAAAATTAATTTCAGAAGAATCAAATGTAATTGATATTGTAGATCCGTTTTTAACGTTAAAAGGTTTGTATATGTTATATGAACGTAATGCAAATTTACAACATGAGAAGGGTGAATAAATAAGTATGAAAGATTATTTAGTAAAAGCGTTAGCGTTTAATGGAGAGGTTCGTGCTTATAGTGTACGTACAACAAATACAGTAAGTGAGGCGCAAAAACGTCATGATACATGGAGAACAGCTTCAGCGGCACTTGGTCGTTCTTTAACTGCGGGTACAATGATGGGCGCTATGTTAAAAGGCGAGCAGAAGTTAACGATTAAAGTAGAGGGTAACGGCCCGATTGGTCCTATCTTAGTCGATGCTCATGCAAATGGGGATGTACGTGGTTATGTAACGAATCCGCATGTTGATTTTGAAGGAACGGAACAAGGAAAATTACGTGTATATCAAGCGGTAGGTACAGAAGGATTTGTAACGGTAATTAAAGATATCGGTATGCGTGAACCATTTATCGGTCAATCTCCAATTGTTTCAGGAGAACTAGGGGAAGATTTCACATATTATTTCGCGGTTTCTGAGCAGACACCTTCTTCTGTAGGTGTTGGTGTTCTTGTAAATGGAGATGATAGCGTATTAGCGGCGGGTGGATTTATTCTTCAAATTATGCCAGGTGCGCAGGAAGAAACAATTTCATTTATTGAAGAGCGTCTGCAACAAATCCCGCCGGTATCACAATTAATCGAAAAAGGTCTTTCTCCAGAAGAATTACTGTATGAAGTGCTTGGAGAAGATAAAGTGAAAGTGCTAGAAACAATGGATGTTCAATTTAATTGTACATGTTCACGTGAGCGTATTGAAAGTGTGCTAATTAGTTTAGGTAAAGCGGAGTTAGAACAAATTCGTGCAGAAGAAGAAGAGACGGAAGTTCACTGTCACTTCTGTAATGAACGACATAAATTCGCTAAAGAAGATATTACAAGTCTAATTGAGAGCCTGTAATAAAGAAGTTTAGRTGGAGAATCAGCCGCCCAAATAGATTGACAAACAGGGAATTTTCTGACAAAATCTAAATATAGATAAAACCAATAAAAATACTCGGTGTTAGGAGTGACAGGAATGCGAGTGGCACAATCAGTTTCAGAATTAATCGGGAAAACGCCGATCGTTAAGTTGAACCGCATCGTAGAATCAGACAGCGCAGATGTATACTTAAAATTAGAATTTATGAATCCGGGGAGCAGTGTTAAAGATCGTATCGCGTTAGCTATGATTGAAGATGCTGAAAATAAAGGATTATTAAAAGAGGGCGATACAATCATTGAGCCGACAAGTGGTAACACAGGTATTGGCTTAGCGATGGTAGCAGCTGCTAAAGGATATAAGGCAATTTTAGTAATGCCAGAAACAATGAGTATTGAGCGTCGTAATTTATTACGCGCTTACGGTGCTGAATTAGTATTGACTCCAGGACCTGAAGGAATGGGCGGAGCAATTCGAAAGGCAACTGAATTAGCAGAAGAACATGGGTACTTTATACCACAACAGTTCCAAAATCAAGCGAATCCAGAAATCCATCGTATAACAACAGGTCCAGAAATTGTTGAACAGATGGGGGATCAATTAGATGCGTTTATCGCAGGTATTGGTACAGGTGGAACAATTACAGGTGCCGGTGAAGTGCTGAAAGAAGCTTATAAAGATATCAAAATTTACGCGGTAGAACCTGCGGATTCACCAGTATTATCTGGTGGAAAGCCAGGACCACATAAGATCCAAGGAATTGGAGCGGGGTTTGTTCCGGAGACATTGGATGTAGAGGTATATGATGAAATTATTCAAGTGAAAACGGAGCAAGCGTTCGAATATGCGAGAAGAGTGGCTAGAGAAGAAGGTATTTTAGTTGGTATCTCTTCGGGAGCAGTCGTTTATGCAGCGACAGAAGTTGCGAAGAAATTAGGTAAAGGGAAAAAGGTACTTGTTATTATCCCAAGTAACGGTGAACGTTATTTAAGTACACCACTTTATCAATTTGAGTCATAATTGAATGCGATTTGAAAAGCATCCTTAAAAAAGGATGCTTTTTCTTTTTTGATTGGAAAAAGGAAAAGAGTGAATGACTAGAAAACTTCATGTAAAATAAGAAGTAGTATAATTAATTTATTTTCACTAGCCCTCAAGTATAATCATTCTCTATATAAATAATTTTATGTAGTTTGAGTTGATTGGCTTAAGAGGGTGGATAACAGAAGACGGGGTGTTGATATGCAACGAAGAAAATCTTTAGCGCTTTCTATTCCATATCAGTTAGATTTCTTTAAGCAATATAAATTTCTTTCTCAGGATAAGTCGCAACATATTTTGTTAGAAAGTGGACGTGGTGGTCGTTATAACATTGTTGGGCTGGATCCAGTAGCGGTAATTCAGGGTAAGAATGAGACGTTACATATAAGTGAAAGTGGTAAGGAAACAATAGAACGAGGGAATCCATTAGATTTAATGCAAGCGTATATGGAGAAATGGAAAACGGATTATAATCCGGAGTACCCACCTTTTCAAGGTGGGGCAATTGGATACTTTAGTTATGATTGTATCCGTTATATTGAAAAACTTTCTTCTCTTGCGAAGGATGATATTAATATACCTGACATATTCTTTTTGTTATTTGATGACGTGTTTGTGTATGATCAACAGGAGAGAGTATTATGGATTATTACGCATTATGTAGATGAGTGTGAAGAGGCAGAAGAGCGATTAAATGAATGGAAGGTTCTTTGGATGAAAGAAGCACCCAAAGTGACTATGCCGTTTGAATGTCCTGAAAAGAAAAATGAAGCAGTCGCTTTTACGGAAGAGGGCTTTATGAAGGCCGTTGAACGTATTCAAGAATATATTGGAGCGGGTGATGTGTTTCAAGTAAACTTGTCGACAAGACAAGAAAGAACATTACAAACACATCCACTAGAAATATATACAAGTCTTCGTGAAATTAATCCATCTCCATATATGGGTTACTTGGAGTTTGGAGATTTTCAAATTGTTAGTGCTTCGCCTGAATTACTAATTAAAAAGCAAGGAAAAGAAGTGAGTACAAGACCAATTGCCGGTACGCGCTCTCGAGGAGCAAGTGAGCAAGAGGATGAGGAATTAGCGAAAGAATTAATTGAAAACGAAAAGGAAAGAGCAGAGCATGTAATGCTTGTGGATTTAGAACGAAATGACTTGGGCCGTGTTTGTAAATATGGCACTGTTGAAGTAGATGAATTTATGGTAATTGAAAAATACTCACACGTTATGCATATTGTTTCTAATGTGCGTGGTGAGGTGGAAGCAGATAAAGATGCTTTCGATTTGGTGAAGGCTGTATTTCCTGGTGGGACAATTACCGGTGCCCCGAAAATACGTACGATGGAAATTATTGAAGAATTAGAACCTGTTCGCCGAGGAATTTATACGGGTTCAATTGGTTGGATTGGTTATTCTGGAGATACGGAATTGAATATTGTAATCCGAACACTACTTGCTAAAGATGGACAAGCGCATGTGCAAGCTGGAGCGGGTATTGTGATTGATTCAAATCCAAAAAATGAATATAAAGAGTCGTTAAAAAAAGCAATCGCTTTATGGCGTGCAAAAGAAAGTAGCGAAGAAACGGTTAGGTGAGAGAAATGATATTAATGATTGATAATTATGATTCTTTTACATTTAATTTAGTACAGTTTCTTGGAGAACTTGGACAAGAGCTTGTTGTTAAGCGTAATGATGAAGTGACTATTTCGGATATTGAGAATATGAAACCGGATTTTTTAATGATTTCGCCAGGTCCATGTAGTCCTAATGAGGCGGGAATCAGTATGGATGTTATTAAATATTTTGCAGGTAAGCTTCCGATTTTTGGGGTCTGTCTTGGACATCAATCCATTGCACAAGTATTTGGAGGGGATGTTGTCAGGGCAGAGCGTTTGATGCATGGAAAAACATCTTTAATGCATCATGATGGGCAGACGATTTTTTCTGATATTCCAAATCCATTTACCGCGACACGTTATCACTCTCTTATCGTAAAAAAAGAGACGTTACCGAATTGTTTAGAGATAACATCTTGGACTGAAGAAGGTGAAATTATGGCGCTTCGTCATAAAACGTTGCCGATTGAAGGGGTACAATTCCATCCGGAATCTATTATGACTTCTCACGGGAAAGAGTTGCTACAGAATTTCATTCGCAAATATAGCCCAAGTGTGACATCGTGTTAATTTACGTAAATGGTACGTATGTAGAAGCGAGTGAAGCGAAAATTTCTCCGTATGACCACGGTTACCTATATGGGCTTGGGGTTTTTGAGACGTTTCGTATTTATAATGGTCATCCCTTTTTATTGGATGATCATTATGAACGCTTAATGGGTGCGCTCGATATATTGCAAATCAAATGGACAATGACAAAAGATGAAGTGATGCTTATTTTAAAGAATCTACTCGTTAAGAATGGGTTAAAGCATGCATATGTGCGCTTAAATGTATCGGCGGGTATAGATGAAATAGGATTACAAACGGAAGTATATGAAGAACCGTCTGTTATTGTTTTTATAAAACCTTTAGCAGCTCCAGGGAATGTAGTGGAAAAAGAAGGAGTTATGTTAAAGCAAGTGAGAAATACACCAGAGGGTGCATTTCGCTTGAAGTCCCATCATTATTTAAATAATATTTTAGGGAAACGCGAAATTGGAAATGTTGTGAATAAGGAAGGTGTTTTTCTTACCGAAACAGGTTATGTTGCAGAGGGTATTGTTTCGAATCTCTTTTTTGTTAAAGGGGATATTTTATATACTCCTTCATTAGAAACAGGGATTTTAAACGGAATCACTCGTGCGTTTATTATAAAGGCTGCTGAAGAGCTAGATATAGAAGTAAAGGAAGGTTTCTTTACAAAAGATGAATTGCTTTCAGCGAATGAAGTGTTCGTAACGAACTCTATTCAAGAGATTGTCCCCCTTTATCGTATAGAGGAGAAAGATTTCCCGGGTAAAGTGGGAGTGGTTACAAAAAGACTTATGGATCTTTATGGAGTACAGAGAGAGAAATTGTGGAGCAGAAATGAATTGCGAAGAGGAGATGTGTAGTTTGAAGTGGGATTATGATTTGCGCTGCGGCGAATATACATTGAACTTAAATGAAAAGACATTAATTATGGGGATTTTAAATGTAACGCCAGATTCATTTTCTGATGGTGGGAGTTACAACGAAGTAGATGCTGCAGTGCGACATGCGAAAGAAATGAAAAATGAAGGTGCTCATATTATTGATATTGGCGGCGAATCTACTCGACCGGGTTTCGCTAAAGTTTCAGTAGAAGAAGAAATAAAGCGAGTTGTTCCAATGATTCAGGCAGTGTCAAAAGAAGCAAAGCTACCTATTTCTATTGATACGTATAAAGCTGAAGTTGCGAAACAAGCGATTGAAGCTGGTGCTCATATTATTAATGATATTTGGGGAGCGAAGGCTGAACCGAAGATTGCTGAAGTTGCAGCTTATTATGATGTGCCTATTATCTTAATGCATAACCGAGATAATATGAACTACCGCAACTTAATGGCTGATATGATTGCTGATTTGTATGAGAGTATTAAAATTGCTAAAGATGCGGGCGTGCGAGATGAGAATATTATTTTAGACCCAGGTATTGGCTTTGCGAAAACACCTGAGCAAAATTTAGAAGCGATGCGTAATTTAGAGCAGTTAAATGTACTGGGTTACCCAGTACTATTAGGTACTTCAAGAAAGTCCTTTATTGGCCATGTATTAGATTTACCAGTGGAGGAACGTCTTGAAGGAACGGGCGCTACCGTTTGTCTTGGTATTGAAAAGGGCTGTGAGTTTATCCGTGTTCATGATGTGAAAGAAATGGCGCGTATGGCTAAGATGATGGATGCAATGATTGGTAAGGGGGCAAAGTAATTGGATAAAATTTATATCCATGATATGGAGTTTTACGGTTATCATGGTGTATTCCCGGAAGAAAATAAATTGGGTCAGAGATTTAAAGTGGATTTAACGGTGGAGTTGGATTTAAAACGTGCAGGAGAAAGTGACGACTTAGAGCATTCTGTCAATTACGGGGAGCTTTTCGAACTATGTAGAAAAGTTGTTGAAGATAGAACGTATAAGCTTGTAGAAAGTATCGCTGAAAATATCGCTACAGATATATTGAAACAATATGAGGGTATTTCACAATGTACAATTAAGGTAATTAAACCAGATCCGCCGATACCGGGGCATTATCGTGCTGTAGCGGTAGAAATTACGAGAGAACGTCCATGAATAATATAGCGTACATTGCATTAGGTTCGAATATTGGGGAGCGTTATATTTATTTAACTGAAGCAATTCAGTTTTTAAATAAAAACCAGCATATCCAAGTCGATGATGTTTCGTCTGTATATGAAACTGATCCGGTTGGCTATACTGACCAAAATTGCTTTTTAAATTTAGTTATAAAAATTTCTACCAATTTATCACCGCAAGAATTATTGAAAGTAACGCAAAAGGTAGAGAATGACCTAGGAAGAAAAAGGGAAATTAGATGGGGCCCGAGGACCATCGACCTTGACATTTTACTATATAATCAAGAAAATATTGAAGCAGAGAATCTTATTGTTCCGCATCCGAGGATGTTCGAAAGAGCTTTTGTTATCGTTCCGTTGTTAGAGATTAATCAAGATATAAAACAAAACATTTCATGTTCACAAGTAGAAGAAATGAAAAGGCGAGAGGGAGTAACGGTATGGAAGCAGAAAAATGGGGAAGACGCATTCGTGCTTTTCGAAAGCTAAAAGGCTATACGCAAGAAGGTTTTGCGAAAGAATTAGGGGTATCTGTATCGGTTTTAGGTGAAGTTGAGAGGGGCAATAGATCACCTTCCCAAGATTTTGTAGTAGAAGTCGCTAAAACATTAAACGTTTCAATAGACGAATTGATGCCAAAGTGACCGTAAAGGAAGGAGTAAGTCGGGTGTTAAAGATTGCAAATATTGAGATGAAAAATCCAGTTGTACTAGCACCGATGGCGGGAGTGTGTAACTCTGCATTCCGTTTGACAGTAAAAGAATTTGGTGCAGGTTTAGTTTGTGCTGAAATGGTAAGTGATAAGGCAATATTACTTAATAACAAAAGAACATTAGATATGTTATATATCGATGAGAGAGAAAAGCCATTAAGTTTACAAATTTTTGGTGGAGAGAAAGAAACTCTTGTAGATGCTGCGAAATACGTAGATAAATATACGACAGCAGATATTATTGATATTAATATGGGTTGCCCAGTACCGAAAATCACTAAGTGTGATGCGGGAGCAAAGTGGCTTTTAGACCCAAATAAAATATATGAGATGGTAGCGGCAGTTGTAGATGCAGTTGAAAAACCAGTTACAGTTAAAATGCGTATTGGTTGGGATGAAGATCATATTTTTGCAGTTGAAAACGCTAGAGCTGTTGAGCGTGCTGGCGGGCAAGCTGTAGCAGTTCATGGACGTACACGAGTGCAAATGTATGAAGGGAAAGCGGATTGGGATATTATTAAACAAGTAAAGCAATCTGTGAATATCCCGGTTATCGGAAATGGTGATGTGGAAACACCGCAAGATGCAAAGCGTATGCTTGATGAAGTTGGTGTAGATGGAGTTATGATTGGTCGCGCTGCTCTTGGAGACCCGTGGATGATTTATCGTACGGTAAAGTATTTAGAGACAGGTGAATTAATGCCGGAACCAACAGTGCGTGAGAAAATTGATGTATGTATGTTGCATCTAGATCGTCTTATCGATTTAAAGAACGAAAATGTCGCTGTAAGAGAGATGAGAAAGCATGCAGCTTGGTATTTAAAAGGTGTTCGTGGTAATGCGAGTGTGCGCAATGGTATCAATATTTGTAACACACGTGAGGACCTTGCGAATTTATTAGGTGCATTTGTAGAAGAAGTAGAAGCGAAACAACAAACAATTTATGTTGGTTAATAAGGGGACATAGGAGATTGACATTCTTCTATACACTTCCTATAATTACGTGAAAGAAAGAAGAACTGCCAGTTGGTTGCTGGCAGTTTTTCTAGTTGAGTAGAAAATGCTATACTGTATATATTGTAAAATTTAATAGAGCTGGAGTGATATCAATATCATGGATAACATGAACCACGAAGAATTAAACGACCAATTGCTTGTTCGTCGTGAAAAGCTACATAATTTACGTGAGCAAGGAATCGATCCGTTCGGTAAACGATTTGAACGCACAAATTCAACAACGGACTTAGTAAGTCTATATGGAGAATTCTCTAAAGAAGAATTAGAAGAGAAAGAAATCACTGTTTCTATCGCTGGTCGTATTATGACAAAACGCGGTAAAGGAAAAGCGGGATTTGCGCACGTTCAAGATTTACAGGGGCAAGTTCAAATTTATGTTCGTAAAGATACTGTTGGAGATGAAGAGTACGAGTTATTTACGACAGCAGATTTAGGTGACTTAGTAGGTATTGAAGGTAAAGTGTTCAAAACAAACGTTGGAGAACTTTCAGTAAAAGTAACAGGATTTACACTTTTAACGAAATCTCTTCGTCCATTACCGGATAAATATCATGGATTAAAAGATGTTGAACAACGCTACCGTCAACGTTACTTAGACTTAATTACAAGTATGGAAAGTCGTGAAACGTTCGTTACCCGTAGTAAAATCATTCGTGAAATGAGAAGATATTTAGATGACAACGGTTATCTTGAAGTAGAAACGCCTATGATGCACGCGATTGCAGGTGGAGCATCTGCTCGTCCTTTCACTACGCACCATAATGCGTTAGATATGGAATTGTATATGCGTATCGCAATTGAACTTCATTTAAAACGTCTTATTGTGGGCGGATTAGAAAAAGTTTATGAAATCGGCCGTGTATTCCGTAATGAGGGTGTATCAACTCGTCATAACCCTGAGTTTACGATGATTGAATTATATGAAGCGTACGCTGATTATAATGATATTATGAAACTAACAGAAAATATGGTTGCTCATATCGCGAAAAAAGTATTGGGTACAACAACAATCCAATATGGTGATTATGAAATTAATCTAGAACCAGAATGGACACGTCTTCATATGGTAGATGCAATTAAGCAACACTCTGGAGCCGATTTCTGGAATCCAATGAGTGTAGAAGAAGCGCGTGAACTTGCAAAAGAACATAATGTAGAAATTAAGGATACAATGGAAGTTGGTCATATTATTAATGAATTCTTCGAACAAAAAGTAGAAGATAAATTAATTCAACCGACATTTATTTACGGTCATCCGGTAGAGATTTCACCACTTGCGAAAAAGAATGATGAAGATCCACGATTCACAGATCGTTTCGAATTATTCATTGTTGCTCGTGAACATGCGAATGCATTCACTGAGTTAAATGATCCAATCGATCAAAAGGAACGTTTTGAAGCTCAATTAAAAGAGCGTGAGCAAGGTAATGATGAAGCTCATATGATGGATGATGACTATATCGAAGCTCTTGAGTATGGTATGCCTCCTACGGGCGGATTAGGAATCGGTATTGATCGTCTTGTTATGTTATTAACAAACGCACCATCTATTCGTGACGTACTATTATTCCCAGCTATGCGCCATAAACAAGACTAAGCTTTGGAGATTTCTCCAAAGCTTTTTTTATTTCTTTATTTGAGGGGAGAGAAACCTTCTATTAAAAAGAAAGTGAGATTATTGCTCGTTGAATGGATGCCAGATTAAAAAACTATACTTATATAGAAGAAAGGTGCTGTTTTTATGCTTTTTTACTAAGTTGAAAATTTTATTAGAAAAACTATTGCATTTCATTTTTCCACATGATATATTAATAACCGTCGCTGATGCGGAAACGCAGAAAACGACAAAAAAGAAATTGAAAAACTTAGTTGACATCGAAAAATGAAGATGTTAACATAAGGAAGTCGCAAATGAGCGACTAAGTAGTTCTTTGAAAACTGAACGAAACAAACAACGTAAACGTCAATTTTTATTTTTAGATGCTAGACAAACTAACTTTATTGGAGAGTTTGATCCTGGCTCAGGATGAACGCTGGCGGCGTGCCTAATACATGCAAGTCGAGCGAATGGATTAAGAGCTTGCTCTTATGAAGTTAGCGGCGGACGGGTGAGTAACACGTGGGTAACCTACCCATAAGACTGGGATAACTCCGGGAAACCGGGGCTAATACCGGATAATATTTTGAACTGC